>DATHBY010000295.1:0-3925 GCA_035295885.1 Allosphingosinicella sp. | reverse complement strand
TATTCGAGCGTCCTGGTCCCGATCCTCGCGATGGTGTTCTCGACCCTGTTCGAAGGTTATCGCTGGTCGACGCTGGCTGTCGCCGGGGGGCTGATCGCCCTGGCCGGTCTGGTCATCGCCCTGAGATCGAGAGCGGCGGTCGCGTGATTGCGCCGCCCCTCCCCCGCGCCTAAGTGCGCGCCATGCCCGACGCCCAGAACGCCTCCACCGCTCCGCCCTCCGCCATACGCCGCGAGGATTACCGGCCGCCGGACTGGCTGGTGCCCAATGTCGAGCTGGAGTTCGACCTCGGCGCCGAGCGGACCCTGGTCAGGTCGCGGATGAGCGTGGCCCGGAACGGGGCGCACGACCGGCCGCTGCGGCTGGACGCCGAGGGGCTGAAGCTGGTCGAGCTCAAGGTCGATGGCGGGGAGGCGCAGTACAGTGCCCAGGGCCATGTGCTCACCGTCGCGCTCGGTGGGGAGACGGCGACCGTCGAGACCCTCGTCGAGCTCACCCCGAGCGCCAATACGCAGCTGATTGGGCTCTACGAATCCGGCGGCATTCTGTGCACCCAGTGCGAGGCCGAAGGGTTCCGGCGGATCACGCCCTTCCCCGACCGGCCCGACGTCCTGTCGCGCTACCGGGTGCGGATGATGGCGGACCGGGGCGCCTATCCGGTGCTCCTGTCGAACGGCGACCCGGTCGGCGCCGGCGAGCTGGAGGGCGGCCGGCACTGGGCCGAGTGGGACGACCCCTTCCCCAAGCCCTGCTACCTTTTCGCACTGGTCGCGGGCGACCTGGCCGCCAACCGCGACAGCTTCGTCACACGCTCCGGACGCAGGGTCGATCTGGGCATCTGGGTGCGCGAGCCCGACCTGCCGAAGACCGAGCACGCCATGGCCTCGCTCAAGGCGGCGATGAAGTGGGATGAGGAGGTCTACGGCCGCGAATATGACCTGGCCGTGTTCAACATCGTCGCAGTCGCCGATTTCAATTTCGGGGCAATGGAGAACAAGGGCCTCAACATCTTCAACTCGCGCTTCATCCTGGCCGATCCTGAGACCGCCACCGACTCCGATTTCGACGCGGTCGCGGGCGTCGTCGCCCATGAATATTTCCACAATTGGTCCGGCAACCGGGTCACCTGCCGCGACTGGTTCCAGCTGTCCCTGAAGGAAGGATTCACGGTCTTCCGCGACCAGATGTTCTCCGCCGACATGGGCAGCGCGGCGGTCAAGAGGATCGAGGACGTGCGGCTGCTCCGGGCGGCGCAATTCCCCGAGGACGGCGGCCCGCTGGCGCATCCGGTGCGGCCCGACAGCTATATGGAAATCGCCAATTTCTACACGGCCACGGTGTACAACAAGGGCGCCGAGCTGATCCGGATGCTTCACACCTTGCTCGGCGCGGAGCGGTTCCGGGCCGGGTGCGACCTCTATTTCGACCGGCACGACGGGCAGGCGGTGACCTGCGAGGATTTCGTTCGGGCCATGGAGGAAGCAAGCGGCGAGGATCTGTCGCATTTCCGCTTGTGGTACGAGCAGGCGGGGACTCCGCGGGTGCGGGCCGAGCTCGCCCAGGAGAATGGTACGGCGCGCCTTCGCCTCGCCCAGACTGTGCCGCCGACGCCGGGCCAGCCGGCGAAGATGCCGATGCCGATCCCGCTCCGGGTCGCCTTGTTCGGGCGTGACAGCGGCAGGAAGGTCGCCGAGCGGCTGATCCTTCACGACAGGGCGCGGGACGAGGCCCTGTTCGAAGCCGCCGGGGAACCGCTCGTTCTGTCGGTCAACCGCGGGTTCTCGGCGCCGGCGATCGTCGAGACGGATCGCATTGCGGCGGACCTGGCCTTCCTCTCCGCGCACGACGACGACCCGTTCGCCCGCTACGAGGCAATGCAGCAGCTGATGCTCGACACCCTGCTTTCGGCGATCGGCTCCGGCCGGGCCGACCACGGCCCGGTGATCGACGCGGTGCGGCGCACCCTCGCCGACGAGGCGCTGGACCCGGCCTTCACCGCCGAAGCCGTGCTTCCGCCGAGCGAATCCTTCATCGGCGACCAGATGGAGGTCGTCGATCCCGAAGCCATAAGAGCGGTGCGCGATTCGCTTCGGGCCGAGCTCGGGCGGAAGCTGGAGGCGCAGTGGCGCGCCGCCTATGCCTCGAGCTGCGCCAACCGCTACGAATATTCGCCCGCCGCCAAGGGCGCCCGCCGGCTGAAGACGGTGGCACTCAACTTTCTGATGGCGGCCGGGGCACAGAACGCTCCGGCGCTCGCCAGGCGGCAGCATGACGAAGCCGACAACATGACCGACCGGCAGGGCGCGCTCGGAGCCCTTGCGAGCTCGGACTCCCCCGAGCGCCACGGCGCCCTCGCCGCTTTCTACGAGCGCTACCGCTCCGACCCTTTGGTGCTCGACAAATGGTTCACGGTGCAGGCGCTCTCGACCCGCGACGACACCCTGGACTCGGTCGAGGCGCTGGCCAGGCATCCGGACTTCACCTTGTCCAACCCGAACCGGATGCGCTCGCTGGTCGGCGCCTTCGCCGCCAACCAGCGCGCCTTCCACCACTGCTCGGGCCGCGGCTACCGCTTCCTGGCCGACATGATCCTGGCGGTGGACCGGCTCAATCCGCAGACGGCGGCCCGGCTGGTGCCGCCGCTCGGCCGCTGGCGCCGGTTCGACGCCGGCCGGCAGGATCTGATGAAGGCCGAGCTGGAACGGATCGTCGCCACTGCGGGCCTCAGCAAGGACGTGTTCGAGCAGGCCAGCAAGAGCCTTGGGCTGACTGGCTCCTAAGGCCGAATTAACCATTGCAGGTTAAGGTCTTGCCGACCGCGGTGAGCGCGGGCAGCGGAGACCGCACCGACGTGGGCGAACTGGGCGACATAGAGGCCGGAGCCGGCCACCAGGACCGGGCGGCGCCGCGCACCAATCTTCTGCTGGCGGCAAGCGCCGAGATCGGCGGCCGGAGCCTTCCGGTGCGAATCCGCAACCTCTCCGAAACCGGCGCCATGATCGAGGGGGCCGGGCTTCCCGATGCCGGCATGCCCCTGATCCTGAAGCGCGGCGACCTCGAAGTGGCGGCGACCGTCGCCTGGGCCGCCGGCGGGCGCCGCGGAGTGAGGTTCGCAGGCCCGACCCCGGTCAGCGAATGGACCGGCGGCAAGCCCAGGCCGATCGATTGCACCGGCCTTCGCGACCAGCGGCGGGTCGACGCCATCCAGGCCGAGGCCCGATCCAGCCCCCTGCCGGGCCGCGCGCTGCGGGCACCCGAGGCGCCCCCCGCGCCGCCGCCCCTGTCTCCCGATCTCGACAAGAGGCTGGCGGACGAGCTCGGCTACGTCCAGCGCCTGCTGGAAGGGCTCGGCGACGAGCTGATCGCCGACCTCCTCCTCATCCAGCGCCACGGCCGGTCGCTGCAGAGCCTCGACCTGGTCGGCCAGATCCTCGGCCACGTCTCCGCCATCCTGAGAGCCGACGACAAGGCGGCGGTGGTGGAGGAGATCGGAATGGAGGATTTGCGGGCGCGGCTGAAAAGGAAGGCGATCGGCTGATCGCCTAGCCGATCCAGGCCGCGACTTCGGCCGCGACCTGGTTCGCGACCTGGTTGAGGGCCGCCGGGGCGCTCGCAGCGTCGAGGGCCGCGACAGGCACCCGCGCCTCGAAGCGCCGGGTCTCGACCGCGTCCTTGCCGCGCGAGACGGCGGCGTCGTAGATCAGGACGGCCTGCATCCGGTCGGCGTCGAGGCCGAAGGTGTGCAGAGTGCCCGTCAGCCGCTGGCCGGGATCGAAGGTGAATTGCTTGGGATCGAGCACGACCCGCCCGGTCCTCGCCGCGATCGTCTCCCCGAGCAGGCGGGCGAACAGGACGTTGGGCGTGTCCACCCATTGCGCGTCCTTGACGTAGGCGACCTGGGTATTGCCGGTGCGCACCGGCACCC
>DATHBY010000294.1:0-4429 GCA_035295885.1 Allosphingosinicella sp. | reverse complement strand
CCCTCGGGGCCGCCCTTTTCACGTTCCGCCTGAGGCCTCATCGTCATTCCCGCTTTCGCGGGAATGAGGAAGCGCCTATGCCGTACTTATCCCCGGGGGGCCGCTGCTGCGGCTGAGAGTCGGCGAGAACGCCGAGACCCGTCGAACCTGATCCGGCTGACACCGGCGTAGGGAGGGAGTTCGGGTCCGCCCTTTCTCCATCCCCCCTTGAGGAGACAGAGAATGGCCGACGCACCCGCCCGAACCGAGCTCAAGGTCACGACCGGCCCGATCCGAGGCAGCCGCAAGATCCGTGTCGGCCCGCTCGGAGTCGCGATGCGCGAGATCGACCTCGAGCCGAGCTCGGGGGAGCCGCCGCTTCGAGTCTACGATTGCTCCGGCCCCTATACCGATCCGGAAGCGGCCATCGACATCATGCGCGGCCTGCCCGAGCTTCGCCGCGACTGGATACGCGGCCGCGGCGACGTCGAGGAAGTGCTCCAGCGCGAGGTCAGGCCCGAGGATAACGGCCAGCTCGGCCCCGACCGCTCGGGCGGAGTCCAGGCCTTCCCGAACGTCCGCAAGACCGTGCTCCGCGCCAGGCCCGGCTCGAACGTGTCGCAAATGCACTACGCCCGTCGTGGGATCGTCACTCCGGAAATGGAGTATGTGGCTGTGCGCGAAAACCTGGGGCGCGATGCCATCGCGGCCCAAATCCGCGACGGTCAGGATTTCGGAGCCTCGATCCCCGACTACGTCACCCCCGAATTCGTCCGCAGCGAGGTGGCGAGGGGCCGAGCCATCATCCCCTCCAACATCAACCACCCGGAAAGCGAGCCGATGGCGATCGGCCGCAACTTCCTGGTCAAGATCAACGCCAACATAGGCAACAGCGCCGTCGCCTCAGACGTCGCCGCCGAGGTCGACAAGATGGTCTGGTCGATCCGCTGGGGCGCCGACACCGTGATGGACCTCTCGACCGGCCGCAACATCCACGACACCCGCGAATGGATCATACGCAACAGCCCCGTGCCGATCGGCACCGTCCCCATCTACCAGGCGCTGGAGAAGGTCGGCGGGGTCGCCGAGGAGCTGAGCTGGGAGATCTACCGCGATACGCTCATCGAGCAGGCCGAGCAGGGCGTCGACTATTTCACCATCCACGCCGGAGTCCGCCTGCCCTACATCCCGATGACCGCGAAACGGGTGACGGGGATCGTCTCGCGGGGCGGCTCGATCATGGCCAAATGGTGCCTCTCCCACCACAAGGAGAGCTTCCTCTACACGCGCTTCGAAGAGATCTGCGAGATCATGAAGGCCTACGACATCGCCTTCAGCCTCGGCGACGGACTTCGGCCTGGGAGCATCGCCGACGCCAACGACGAAGCCCAGTTCGCGGAGCTGGCGACGCTGGGCGAGCTGACTCAGATCGCCTGGAAGCACGACGTCCAGGTCATGATCGAAGGCCCCGGCCACGTGCCGATGCACAAGATCAAGGCCAATATGGACAAGCAGCTCGAAGCCTGCGGCGAGGCGCCCTTCTACACATTGGGGCCGCTGACCACCGACATCGCGCCGGGCTACGACCACATCACCAGCGCGATCGGCGCCGCGATGATCGGCTGGTTCGGAACGGCGATGCTCTGCTACGTCACCCCCAAGGAGCATCTCGGCCTCCCCGACCGAGACGATGTCAAGGTGGGGGTAGTCACCTACAAGCTCGCCGCCCACGCCGCCGACCTCGCCAAGGGCCACCCCGCGGCGAGGATGCGCGACGACGCCCTGAGCCGCGCCCGCTTCGAATTCCGCTGGCGCGACCAGTTCCATTTGTCTTTGGACCCGGACACGGCCGAGCAATATCACGACCAGACCTTGCCCGCGGAAGGCGCCAAGACCGCCCACTTCTGCTCGATGTGCGGCCCCAAATTCTGCTCGATGAAGATCACTCAGGAAGTTCGAGATTTCGCGGCGAAGCAGAACCAGCCGGCGGACACGTTCCTCGCCGCGGCCGCCCCCCTCGCGGCAGCCGAAGCGGAGAGGGGCATGGCGGCGATGAGCGAAAAATTTCGCATGAAGGGCGAAATCTACCTACGCGCGGCGGAGTAGAACCGATGCTCCACGGAGACGCGCTGATCGACGCCATCGCCGACCTCCTGGACAAGCATCCGGACGGCGAAGACGCGCCCTTCATCAGCTATATCGACGGCGCCCTGACCGGCCTCCTGCTCGCGCCCGAGCCGATGCCCCCCGACCGATGGCTGCCTCGCCTCGGCGCCGGTCCGGAAACCGCCTTCGCCGATCCTGCCGACGGCGAGCGCTTCGCCCGCCTGCTTCAGGATCGCCAGGCGGAGATTGCCGCTCAGTTGCTGGAGGGCGGCGCCGTCTTCGATCCCGTCTATGAGCTGAACCACGACCGCGAGCCCGCCTGGCAGATCTGGCTGCTCGGCTTCAGCGGCGCGCTCGCCCTCCATCGCGATCATTTCGAAGCGATGATCGCTTCCGAAGATGAGGATATCGGGGCGGCTGCGATGGGCCTGATGAGCCTGATCGCGACTCTTCCCGGCTTTCGCGGCGCCCTGGCGGAGGAGGAGGATCTGGACCTGAGCGAACTCGGCGACCTCGCCGCCGAGGCGCCGGACCTCATCCCCTATTTCGTCGAGGTCCTCTACCGCCGCCAGCGCGGCCTGGACCGGGTCGTGCTCACCGACGACGCGCCGCCGCAACCCGTCATTTTGTCCAAGGTCGGCCGCAACGACCCCTGTCCCTGTGGCTCGGGCAGGAAGCATAAGAAGTGCTGCGGCGGGTGAGGGCGTGACAAGTTGGCGCGACCAGTCCGCCAGCCCTGGACCCCAGACACCGCCGAACAATATTACGACCAGACCCTCCCGGCGGAAGGCGCCAAGACCGCCCACTTCTGCTCGATGTGCGGCCCCAAATTCTGCTCCATGAAGATCACTCAGGAGGTGCGGGATTTTGCCGCGGCAGATAGCCGTTTCGGGGGGAAAGCCGCGATCTCGAACTTGCGGAGCGAATCGAAGCTGGGACCGACGCGTTCGCCCCCGTCTTCCTGACCTTCCGAGGGACGGTCAGCCCGCGGGCACTCGGGGGACCGGCCCTCCCCGAAGCCGAGCCTGCGCAGGGTATGGCCGAGATGAGCGAGAAGTTTCGTGCGGGAGGCTGAGAAATTTATCGCCGACTGATGCGCAGCGCAGGGCGCACCAGAACCAAACACGTGTGGCTGGCGTTTAGTTGCTTGGCGCCGATCCCTGCTGGGTGATGACGAACCGGCCCTCCCGGCGCGGGCCCCTGCAGGTCTGCCAGGTCAGGTTCCAGGTCCCGGCGACCGCCGCGGCGGCGGGCGGCGGCGCCTGCGCGGCCGCCGCCGGCGCCGCTGCCGCGGCAAAAGCGAGAGCGGCCGAGGCG
This sequence comes from Allosphingosinicella sp., assembly GCA_035295885.1. Taxonomy (GTDB): domain Bacteria; phylum Pseudomonadota; class Alphaproteobacteria; order Sphingomonadales; family Sphingomonadaceae; genus Allosphingosinicella. The sequence continues at coordinate 1,027 of DATHBY010000294.1, read as the reverse complement.
GCGAGAAAACGGCTTCATTGGAAAACATCTCCAGCGGGGATCGGCCCCAGCCTATGCCACGGCCGAACCGGATTCCAGCCGCCGATGAGCCTCCCTCCGCGCTCGAGCCCTCACCCGTGCAGGCCGGCGCTGCGAAATCACCCGTTCGGGCGATAGCTTTCGCGCGGCCGCATAGGGCATGATCCCCGCCTCGATGCCAGCCAGGAGAAATCGCCATGCCGCTCGCCGATGCCCGCCCGGTCGCCATGATTACCACCGCCAACCGCAAGACCGCCGAACCCTTCTATGCCGACACGCTCGGCCTCCGCCGCAAGGGCGACGACGGCTTTGCGGCCCTGTTCGATCTCGCCGGCACCACCCTTCGGCTGACGGAGGTCCCGGGCTATGCCGCCCCACCCCATCCGGTGCTCGGCTGGGAGGTGCCGGACATCGAGGCCGCGGTCGCGGCGCTGGCCGCCAACGGAGTCACGATGAACGTCTACCAGGGCCTCGACCAGGACGAAAACGGCATCTGGACCGCTCCGGACGGAAGCTGCAAGGTCGCCTTCTTCAGCGACCCGGACGGCAACGGCCTCAGCCTCACCCAGCCCCTGTAGGATCGGGCTGTACCGGCATTCGGCACAGTGGAACGCCGCTCCTGCGGCTTGCATTGCTGTTCCATCTATGTTCTACTTCTGTCATGGTGAAACTGCCGACTCCACCGCCCGGATTCACGGCCGTCCCGCTGCGCGCCCGGCGCGACGGTTGGACTCCGGAGCGGCAATTCGGCTATCTCGTCGCGCTGGCCGCCTGCGGACATGGCGGACGGGCTGCCGAAGCCGTCGGAATGTCCCAGCAGAGCGCCATCCGCCTGCGCCGCCGTCCGCAAGCGGCGCAATTCGACCGCCTTTGCTCGGCCGCCCTGAATCTGGCCAAGAAGCGCCACGCCCGCGCCCGGCGCGAGCGGCTCCGCGGCAAAGGCGGCGGAAGTTTTTCCGCTTCCAGGGAAGCCGAAACTTGAGAAACTTATGAACCTTCCGCCGAACCT
>DATHBY010000293.1:0-1602 GCA_035295885.1 Allosphingosinicella sp. | reverse complement strand
CCCGGCCCGGGCGGCCGGTGCAGATTCGCCTCCGGGATCAGCCGGCGAAGCTTCCCGGCGAAGCTCCTCAGGCACACTTCGCTCTCGCCCAGAGGGCCGGGCGTGTAGCTGCGCGAGGCCATGCCCTGCTGGACGCCCTCGATCAGCGCCCTGTCCTCGGAGTTGACACGGCGGTTGATCCGCCAGTTGAGATAGCGCGCCGCCTTCATCTCCCGGCGGCCGTCCGGAAGAGCGTAGCTGATCTCGCGGATCACCGTCTGCGTCGGGGAGACCGGCAGGAACTGCATGAAATCGACCTGGTCCGGGTAGATGTCGAACGCGACGTTCGGCCAGAGCTTGAAATAGAGCCAGCGCCGCCGAAGCTCGGGCGGCAGATGGGGCACGTCCGGGAGGAGGTGCTGATAGGCGCGCTCCGAGGGATTGGCGGAGGGCCGCTCGACCAGGTCCCCCGCCATCCGGTCGACATGCTCGCCGGCCGAGATGGCGTAGCCGCGGCCGAACAGCCGGGTGAGCCCGAGATGGGCGACCGCGATGTGGAGGCCGTCGGAATAATTGTCGGCGACGTTCTTCCAGTTGACGTCGCGCGGCCGCAACGTGACCCGGCCGAGCGGCTCAAGCGCCTCGAAGCGATAGGGTGCGATCTCGTGCTCGTGGGACGCCATCATCGCTGCTAGGGACGGGCCGCCGGATTCGAGCCGGACGAAGAGGAAGCCGTGCCACGCCTCCAGCTCGACCGGGACGAGGGCGAGCTTCGAGGGATCCAGGCCCGGATAGTCGCTCTTGTGCGGAACCCCGATCAGCCGTCCGTCGAGCGCGTAGGTCCAGGCGTGATAGGGGCAGGTCAACCGCCTCGAGCAACCGCCCCCGCCGCTCACCACCCGCGAGCCGCGGTGGCGGCAGACGTTGGAAAGGGCGCGCACCGCGCCGTCGTCGCCGCGAATGACGATGACGCTCTCCCCGAGATAGTCGATCGTCCGCCAGTCGCCCGGCGCGGGGATGTCGCTCATGTGGCAGACGACCTGCCAGGAAGGGCGGATCACCCGCTCCATCTCCACTTCGAAGAATTCGGGGTCGCGATAGATCCAGCCGGGCAGGCTGAGCTCCGGCTCGGGCGCGGCGGCGAGGCGGGGGATGGGCATGGGCCGGTTGTGGCGAAGCCGGGGTCGATTGTCATCCCGTGCGCTGCTTCGTCACCCCAGGGAAGCTGTGGTCCATGCAGCGTCCGAACCGATTCACAGGCGTCGCATGGATGCCAGCCTGCGCTGGCATGAGGGGAAGTTGGCGAACCTCCTGCCCTTGCATCGGACCCGCCTTTGCGTGACACATCCCCAATGACCGCCGAGCTCACCGCCCTCGCCTGGGGCTGCATCCTCGCCCTCGTCCACATCTTCGTGGCGGTGCGATTCAAGACCCGGCAATATGGCACGAAATGGAATGTCGGTGCCCGTGACGAGGAATTGCCGCCGCCGCAGCCGATCGTCGGCCGGCTCGCCCGGGCTCAGGCCAATTTCTTCGAGACTTTCCCCATCTTCGCCGCCGCCGCCCTGATCGTCAGCGTCGCCGGGCTCGAGGATCGCTGGACCGCCATCGGCGCCTGGCTCT
>DATHBY010000292.1:0-2324 GCA_035295885.1 Allosphingosinicella sp. | reverse complement strand
ATAGAGCTGCCGAAGCGGACGATGCGTTTCCGCTCCGGCTTCGGCTCCGGCCTCTCCCGCCGATCCGGCGATCCCGAGGGCGCCGTCTGGGCGGTCGGCGACCGCGGTCCCAACATCAAGGTCAAGACGGCCGTGAAGCTTTACGGCCTCGACCGGCTGGAGAAGCTGCGCGACGAAGAGGGGGCAAAGATCATGCCGCGCCCCGATCTCGGGCCCGCGCTCGCCGAGCTGCGAGTCACCGGCGATCGTGTCGATCTCGTCCGCACCTTGAGGATTGCCGACGCACAGGGCCGCCCCGTCTCGGGACTGCCGGTGCCGGGAGGCCCCCATATCCGCTGCGAGCCGGCCTTCGACCTCGAAGGCAATCCGATGGAGCCCGATCCTTCGGGCCTCGACACCGAGGGAATCGCGGCGCTGGCCGATGGCGGCTTCTGGGTCGGCGACGAATTCGGGCCGTCGCTGGTCCGGCTCGACTGCGAAGGCCGGGTGCTTAGGCGGCTGGTGCCGGAAGGGACTTCGCTCGACGGCGCCGTCTACCCGGTGGAGGCGCGCCTCCCCGCCATCGCCGCCCGGCGCCAGCTCAATCGCGGCTTCGAGGCGATCGCGCTGTCCCCCGACGGCAGGTCGCTGTTCCTCGCCTTCCAGAGCCCCCTCGCCCATCCCGACGAGCGGGCGCATGAGCAGGGCCGCCACGTCCGGCTCTGGCGCCTCGACGCGGGGACGGGCGAAGTCGAAGCCCAATATCTCTACCCGCTCGACCCGCCCGAAGCCTTCCTCCGCGACCGGTCGAAGAAGCCGCTCGAGCGAAGCGACCTCAAGGTCAGCGAGCTGGTCTGGGTGGGCGAGGATTCCCTGCTGGTGCTGGAGCGCGGTTCGGAATCGACCAAGATCTACCGGGTGACTCCGGCGGACGGCTTAAGGCTGCCGCCGGAGCATCTGGACGTCGCCACCCGCCCCACCGTCGAGGAGCTCAGCGCCCGCGAGGAGGGGCCGGGCCTCCCGGTGCTCGTCAAGCGCCTGCTGTTCGACAGCGACGATTCGCCGGACGTTGGAGCCGACCTCGAAGGGATGGCGATCCTCTCCCCCTTCGAGCTTCTCCTCGTCAACGACAATGATTTCGGAGTGGAGGGGGCCGAGACCGGCTTCTGGCGCGTTCGCTTCGACCGACCTCTCCTCGCCTGAGCCGCAATGCCGATGCGCCATCCAATCCTGCCGCTGCTTCTCGCCGGCCTGGCCCTGCTCGCCGGCTGCGGCGGAGGCGACGAGTACGAACCCGAGGTCCGCGCCCAGGAGAAAAGGATCGGCGCCGAGCAGCATCCGCAGCTGCTCGCCGAGTTCGGCGGCGCTTACGAGGCGCCGGAAGCGGCCTATGCGCGGCGCGTCGGCGAGAAGGTCGCGGTCGCGGCGGACCTCGAGGGGCAGTGCACCTTCACCCTCGTCAACAGCGACGTCGTCAACGCGTTCGCGGTGCCCGGCTGCTACATCTACGTCACCCGCGGCCTGATGGGCATCGTCAACAGCGAGGCGGAGCTGGCTTCGGTGATGGCGCACGAGGTCGGCCACATCGTCGCCGCCCACAACCGCCGTCAGCAGAAAAGGTCGCTGCTCCGGAGCCTCGGGGTGTGGGCGGTGGGGGCGATCACCGGCTCGGAGGACCTCACCCGCATCGCCGGCCGCGCCGCCGAATATTTCACCCTCCGCTATTCGAGGAAGCAGGAATATGAGGCGGACGATCTCGGCGTCCGCTACCTCGCCGCCGCCGGCTACGACCCCTATGCGGCCGGCGACATGCTCGGGGCGCTCGGCCGGCACGAGGAATATATGGGCCGGACCCGAGGAAGGGACGAGGCGAGGGCGATCCCCGAATGGGCGCGCACCCACCCGCTGGCCGGCAACCGGGTCGAGAGGGCGGCGCAGACGGCGGCCTCGACCGGAGTCGCGGACGGCGAGCGGCCGGAGCTCGAAATCCCCTATCTTCGGGAGCTGGACGGCCTGCTCTACGGCGACGATCCGCAGCAGGGCTTCGTCCAGGGAAGCCGCTTCGCCCATCCGGTGATGCGGATCGGCTTCGAGGCTCCGCCCGGCTTCACCCTCACCAACAGCCCCCAGGCGATCCTGATCGAAGGTCCGGGCGGGCTTCGAGGCGAGTTCGGCGCAGGACCGATACCGCCGGGCGGCTTGCCGGCCTATGCCGAGGGCCTGGCCCGGGCGCTGCTGCGCGGGGCGCCGGCCGAGGCCGGTCCCGCCGAGCCGGCGCTGATCAACGGGGTTCGCGCCTTGCTCCTGCCCGTCCTCGTCCGGACCGAGCGGGGAGCGGTCGAGCT
>DATHBY010000291.1:0-2912 GCA_035295885.1 Allosphingosinicella sp. | reverse complement strand
AGGGGTAGCTGGCGAGGTCTGCGCGAAGACCCCTCCACCACCCTTCGGGTGGTCCCCCTCCCCACGAAATCGTGGGGAGGATCTGAGCGCCACCCATCACGCCGCCTCCAGCAGCCTGGTCGCCTGCGCGCGCGCCTCGTCCGTAACCTGCGCCCCCGACAGCATCCTCGCAATCTCCTCGCGCCGCCGCGCCTCGTCCAGAGTCTGAACGCTGGTGCGCGTCACCAGACCCTCGTGGCTCTTCTCGATGAGGAGGTGGCGCTGGCCCCGCGCGGCGACCTGGGGGCTGTGGGTGACGACGAGCAGCTGCGCGCCCTCCGCCAGCCGGTGGAGCCGCTCCCCGACGGCGCTGGCGACGGCGCCGCCGACTCCCCGGTCGATCTCGTCGAAGATCATCGTACGGGCGTCGCCGCGCTCGGCAAGCGCCACCTTGAGGGCGAGGATGAAGCGGGCGAGCTCGCCGCCGCTTGCGATCCGGGTCAAGGGCGCGAACGGAGCGCCCGGGTTGGTCGAGACCTCGAACTCGACGCGGTCGCGGCCGCGCGCCGCCCATTGCGCCTGGGCGAGCGGCTCGACGAGGGTTCGGAAGCGGGCGGAATCGAGCTTGAGCGGAGCGAGCTCGCGCTCCACCGCGGTGTCGAGGCGAGCGGCGGCGGCGGCCCTGAGCTCGGTGAGGCGCGCCGCTTCCACTTCATAGGCGGCCCTGTTGTCACGAACTCGCCGTTCAAGCGAGGCCAGGCTCTTCTCCCCCGCCTGAAGCGAGTCGAGCTTCGCCGCCAGCGCCTCGGCGAGCGCCGGCAGGGCATCCGCCTCGACCCGGTGCTTGCGCGCCAGCGCGCGGATCTCGAACAGGCGGGCCTCCGCTTCCTCCAGCCGGGCGGGATCGTAAGCCAGCGCGGCGGCGGCGGCGGCGAGACGGTCCTCGGCCTCCGAGGCTTCGACCAGCGCCCGGTCCAGCGCTTCGAGCGCCGCCGTCAGAAGCTCGTGCTCGCCGCCGATCCGGTCGAGCCGGCGGGCGGCCTGGCGGACGAGCGAAAGGCCGCCCTCCGAGCCGTCGAGGAGCTGGCCGATCGCGGCGATATCCTCGGCCAGGCGGGCGCCCTTCTGCATGTCGGAGCGAAGCCCGGCGAGAATTTCCTCCTCGCCCGCTTCGGGGGCGAGCTGCCGGAGCTCGGCGACCGAATGCTCCAGCCACTCGCGGTCGCGGGCGGCGGCCTCCAGGTCCTGGCGCGCCCGCGCCAAAGCCGCTTCGGCCTCGCCCCAGGCGCGCCAGGACTGCTCGGCGGCGGCGCTGTCGATCCGGCCGAAGGCGTCGAGAAGGGCGCGGTGGCCGCGCGGGTTGAGAAGGCCGCGATCGTCGTGCTGGCCGTGGACCTCGACGAGCAGCGCCCCGAGCTCGCGGACCAGGGCGACGGACGCCGACTGGTCGTTGACGAGAGCCCGGCTGCCGCCGTCGGCGCGGACGATCCGCCGAAGGACGAGCGGCTCGCCGGGCTCGCCTTCGAGGCCGTTTTCGCCCAGCAGGACATGCGCTGGATGATCGGCCGGAAGGTCGAAGCTGACGGTGACGACGGCCTGGGCCTGGCCCTGGCGGACGAGGCCGCTGTCGGCGCGGGCGCCGAGCGCGAGCCCGAGCGCGTCGAGCAGGATCGACTTGCCTGCACCGGTCTCGCCGGTGAGCACTCCCAGGCCCGGGCCGAATTCGAGGTCGAGGCTCTCGATCAGGACGACGTCGCGGATGGAGAGCCCGGTCAGCATGACGGCCCCGGCAGGCCGTCACCCCGGCGAAGGCCGGGGTCCCAGTTCACCGGCAGTATCTTTCCGGCCTGGGGCCCCGGCTTTCGCCGGGGTGACGGGCGCATATCTCGCCGCGGGAGAAGCGGCGGCTGCCGCCGGAGCGTGCTTCTGGACCAGCGAATAGGCCCGCTGGTACCATTTGGTGTTGGGATAATTGGCGCCGAGCACCGCGGCCGACTTGCGAGCCTCGGCCGGGATGCCGAGGGCGAGATAGGATTCGGTGAGGCGCAGCAGAGCCTCGGGCGTGTGGCTGGTCGTCTGATACTGGTCGACGACGGTGCGGAAGCGCATCACCGAGGCGAGCCACTGGGCCCGGCGCTGGTAGAAGCGGCCGATCTCCATCTCCTTGCCCGCGAGATGGTCGCGGACGAGATCGACCTTGAGGCGGGCGTCGGCGGCGTAGCGGGTGTCGGGATAGCGGCGGATGAGCTCGCCGAGCGCGTCGAGCGCCTGGCGGGTGGTGCTCTGGTCGCGGGTGACGTCCTCGATCTGCTCGTAATAGCTCAAGGAGATCAGATAATAAGCGTAAGGCGCGTCGCGGTTGCCGGGATGGATCGAGAGGAAGCGGCGGGCGGATTCGATCGACTTGGTATAATCCTTGGCCGCATAATAGCTGAAGGCGCTCATCAGCTGCGCCCGGCGAGCCCAGACCGAATAGGGATGCTGGCGCTCGACCTCGTCGAACACGGCCCCGGCGGTGGCGTAATCGCGCTGGTCGAGCCGCTTCTTGGCGAGGTTGTAGAGGGTGTTGACGTCGCGGGCGACATATTGGGTGTCTGCCCTGGTTTTCTTGCCCCCGCTCGCGCAGCCGGCGAGGGGAAGGACGAGGCTCACCATCAGGGCGGCGGCGGCAAAGCGGGCATGTTTACGCAGCATGGAGGGCTTCTTAGCGGAGGGTTGGGACGAGGCCAAGCGCGGATCGGGAGTGACAGTCACTCGACGGTCGCCGATGAACGGCGGTTTAATGTCTGCGCTGTAAGGGGAGGGCCATGTTGCGCGTTCTGACGCTCTCGACGCTCTACCCGGACTCCGGACGCCCGTCCTTCGGCATTTTCGTCGAGCGGCAGACTCTGGCGCTGGCGGCTCGGGACGAGGTGAAGGTCGAGGTGGTCGGG
>DATHBY010000290.1:0-3824 GCA_035295885.1 Allosphingosinicella sp. | reverse complement strand
CGGCAAGCGCCTTCGCCGCCTCCTGGTTCAGCCGCTGGATACCATTGGGGTCGTCGGAATGGACGATCGCGCAGGCACCCGAATTATGGACGAACGGGATATTCTCGTTGATCGCGTCATAGCTTTCCATCTTGAAGCCGTACCAGTCGGCCCACATCGCCGAGCAGACCCCGTTCGCCTTGAGGAGATCGGCGATCTTGTAGCTCTCGACCGCGTGGTGGAAGGTCGAGACCTTGTATCCGAACTCCCTGGCCATATCCATGATGACGGCCATCTCGTCGGCCCGGTAGCAATGGTTCTGGACCGTGATCTCGCCGGCGAGCACTCCACGAAGGGTATCCAAAGCAAGATCGCGGCCGGGCATCTCGCCGCCGCTCCGCTCATAGGCGTCCCACTTGCGCCGATATTCCTGCGCCCTCGCCCAGGTCTGCCGCATCAGGGCGATGTTCGCCATCCGGCTGCCCGGCATCTGGTTGCGGCCGCCATAGACACGCTTGGGGTTCTCGCCGCAGGCCATCTTCAGCGAATAGGGGGCGCCCGGAAACTTCATCTGCTGCATCGTCCGGCCGGGCACGTTCTTCAAAGTGACTCCGCGGCCGCCGAACAGGTTGGCCGAGCCCGGCAGGACGTGGAGGCTGGTCACGCCGCCATTGGCCAGAGCCCGGCTGAAGCCCGGATCCTGCGGCCAGACGCTGTGCTCGGCCCAGACTTCGGGCCGGACCGGGCTCGTCACCTCGTTGCCGTCCTGATGCGCCTCGACCGAGGGGCTGGGATAGTCGCCGAGATGGCTGTGGATGTCGATGATCCCGGGAGTCACCCACTTGCCGGCGGCTTCGATCCGAGTCGCGCCTTCCGGAATGGCCGTGTCCGGGCCGCCGACCGCCTGGACGACCCCGTCCGCCAGCACGACGGTGCCGTTGTCGATCCGCCCGCCCTCGCCGTCGAACACCGTCGCCCCGGTGATCGCCGTCACCGCGCCGGGATAGCGCTTGTAGGTCGACGGGAAGGGGTCCCTCGAATAGGGCCTGGGCGGAGTCCGGGGAGTCTGCGCGGACGCCGTCTGCGGCTTCTGGTTCTCGGCACAGGCGGAAAGAAGGGCGGCCGAAAGGACGGCCGCGCAGGTCAACGCTCGCATTCCACTCCTTTGCTCCGAAGAGCGATCAGATCTGCCGGTCTTCCGGCTTGGTCTCGCGCTGCGGGAACATGCCGGGGGCCTGGTTCTCGGCCAATTCCTTATATCCCGCAAGCTCTTCGTCCTCAGCGTCGCGCAGCGTGTCGAGATGCATCAGCTTCTTGATCAGCGGCGAGATGACGATGACCGCGACTCCGACTCCGACCGCGACCCAGCCCACGGTCGTATAGACGTCGAGAACGACCTCCTTGGCCGCGCCCTCCCCGCCGCCATGGTCTGCGCCGGTCGCCGCCGCGATCAGGCCGGCCGCGAAATTGCCGGTGGCCGAGGCGAAGAACCAGGTGCCCATGATCAGCGAGGCCATGTGGGCCGGCGCGAGCCGGTTCATGGCGCTGAGGCCGACCGGCGAAAGGCAGAGCTCGCCGGTGGTGTGGAGCAGGTAGATGAGGAAGATGAAGATGATCGGGGTGGGCACGTCCACGCCGACCGCATAGGCGCCGGCGACCAGCGCCAGGAAGCCGGCGCCGAGCTGGATCATGCCGAGACCGAATTTGGCGGGCGCCGACGGCTCCAGCCCACGCCGCCCGAGCTTCACCCACATCCACGCGAAGAGCGGAGCGAGCAGGATGATGTAGATCGGGTTGATCGACTGGAACAGCGACGCCGGGACTCCGGCGCGATCGACATATCGGTCGGTGAACAGGTTGAGGGAGGAGCCCGCCTGTTCGAACAGCGCCCAGAACAGGATCGAGCCGAAGATCAGGAAAAGGGCCGCGAAGATACGATCCCGGTCCTCCCGCGCCAGCTTCGTGACGGCGTAGAAGATGACGTAACCCACGAGGCTCGCACCGAACACGCCGAGCAAGGAGCCGACCACCTCCTGATACTGGATCAGCAGCCAGATGGCGGCGACGGCGGCGAAGCCGATGATGTAGATCAGCCATTCGAAGCGGATCGGGCCGAACATCGACTTCAGCCGCGCCGGATCGCGCGATTCGCCCCTGCCCATGAGCAGCGGCCGGAAGACGATGAACACGATCAGGCCCGAGAGCATGCCGATGCCGGCCGCGCCGAAGCCGTAGCGCCAGCCGTAGGTCTGGCCGAGATAGCCCGCGATGATCGTGCCGATCGCCGCGCCGGCGTTAATTCCCATGTAGAAGATGGTGTAGGCGCCGTCGCGGCGGACGTCGGTGCGCGGATAGAGCTGGCCGACGATCACCGAAATGTTCGCCTTGAGGAAGCCGGAGCCGACGATGATGAAGCTCAGCGCCAGCCAGAATATGTTGATGGTCGCGTCCGCCTGGCCTCCGGTGCCTTCGAACGCCATCAGGAAGTGGCCGAACGTGAGCAGCACGGCCCCGAAGAGCACCGCCTTGCGCTGGCCGAGATAGCGGTCGGCGAGATAGCCGCCGAGCACCGGGGTGATGTACACGAGCGCCGTATAGGCGCCGTAGATGATCGAGCTTCGCTCGTCGGAGAAGAGCCAATGCTGAGTGAGGTAGAAAATCAGCAGCGCCCGCATGCCGTAATAGGAGAAGCGCTCCCACATCTCGGCGAAGAAGAGGACGTAGAGCCCTTTGGGGTGCCCGGCGAACTCGGGATCGCGGCTCGCGGCGATATAGGCGCCCCCCGCCAGCAGGATGAGGAGGACGATAACCGCCCCGTACAGCATCACGGTTCCCATCTCCACCGGCACTTCTCCTGTTCAACGTGCGCCTCTCCGGGCGCCTTGAAGGCGGGCACACTAGCGGCGAAAACGCCGATGTGAAGCCGATTGTTGCACATCCGCAAGGCTGCTAGCGCCGCCGGGTGATGTTCAACGATCGCTCGTCCCTCCTTTCCTACCTCGCCACGCGCCGCTCCTGCCGGCCGCGCGACCTTGTCGAGCCGGGCCCCGACGCCGGCCAGTTGCGGCAGATCCTGGAGATCGCGGCGCGCACGCCGGATCACGGCAAGCTCTTCCCCTGGCGCTTCGTCCACGTCGCCCGGGAGCGCCGGGCGGCCTTCGCCGGGATGCTCCAGGCCGCATATCGCTCCGGCAAAGCCGAGGCGCCCGCCCGGCTCGAGGTCGAGGCGGTCCAGCGCTTCGCCACCCAGGCGCCGGAGCTGGTCGTCCTCCTCTCCAGCCCGGTGGAGGGCCACAAGATCCCGGTCTGGGAGCAGGAGCTCTCCTGCGGCGCGGCCGCGATGAACCTGCTCCACGGCGCCGCGGCGCTCGGCTTCGGCGGCGGCTGGGTCACCGGCTGGGCCGCCTATTCGCCGCAGGTGCTCGAAGCGCTGGGGGGCCGCCCCCCCGAGCGGGTCGCCGGCTTCCTCTTCCTCGGCACCGCCGGAGCGGCGCTGGAGGAACGGCCTCGGCCGGCGCTGGCGGACGTGGCGAGTGAGTGGTGATTTCCGTGCTGCCCTTGACTGCCGCACTGTATTAGCTCACTATAGCGGCGTGTCCGAAGAACGCCCCGTCTATCTCCGCCTGCGCGACAGCATCGCCGCGATGATCCTCGAAGGGAAAGTCGGCGATGGCGATCCCCTGCCGTCGGTGCGCAGCCTCGCCGCCCAGTTCGGAGCCAATCCGCTCACCGTCGCCAAGGCCTATCAGAGCTTCCAGGACGAAGGCCTGGTGCTGGTCCGGCGCGGAGTGGGGATGTTCGTCGCCGCCGGAGCCACCGAGCGCCTCCGCAAGGCCGGACGCGAC
>DATHBY010000289.1:0-3238 GCA_035295885.1 Allosphingosinicella sp. | reverse complement strand
GGCCGCGCTCGATCCGCGTCGGCTCCGAAACTTCGGCGTCCGCCTCGACCGGGATCGCGCGCATCTCCGCCCGGCGGAGCACGGCCCTGATGCGGGCGATCAGAAGCCGCTGCGAGAATGGCTTGGCAATATAATCGTCCGCGCCCATCGCCAGACCCAGCGCCTCGTCCAGCTCGTCGTCCTTGGAGGTGAGGAAGATCACGGGAATGGCCGTCTTTTCCCCCGGCTCCGCGAGCGCGAGCGAGTCGGCAATGATCCCGACCTGAGTCTCGGCGCCGGTCACCGCCCCCGTCGTCAGCCGGCCGCGGAAGCTGTCGAGGTAGAAGATGCTTCCAGCCAGCACCGCCAATGCGAAGACGTTGACCGCGAGGATGCGGTGGAGGAGCATCCAGCGTCCCGACCATTTGAGGTCGAGCTCCTTCTCCTCATTCCTCGGCAAAACGGTAGCCCACGCCGTAGAGCGTCTCGATCGCCTTGAACTCGCCGTCCGTCGCCCGGAACTTGCGCCTCAGGCGCTTGATGTGGCTGTCGATGGTGCGGTCGTCGACATAGATGTCGTCCTGATAGGCGACGTCCATCAGCTGGTTGCGCGATTTGACCACGCCCGGCCGCTGCGCCAGCGCTTCCAGGATCATGAACTCGGTGACGGTGAGCGTGACGTCGCGGCCGTCCCAGGTCACCCGGTGCCGGGCCGGATCCATGTGCAGCCGCCCGCGCACGATCTGCGGAGTCGCCGAATCCTGCTCCCCCTCCTGCACCGGCGCCGCCCGCGCCTCCGCCCGGCGCAAAATTGCGCGGATTCTGGCGATGAGGAGTCTTTGGCTGAACGGCTTGGTCACATAATCGTCCGCGCCGAGCGCGAGGCCGAGCGCCTCGTCTATCTCCTCGTCCTTCGAGGTGAGGAATATCACCGGCAGGTCGAGCCGTTCGCGCAGGCGCCTCAGCAATTCCATGCCGTCCATCCTGGGCATCTTGACGTCGAGCACGGCGAGGTCGGGCGGGTTGTCGACAAGGGCCTTCAGCGCCGCCTCGCCGTCCGAATAGACCCGGGTGGCGAAGCCTTCGGCCTGAAGCGCGATCGACACCGAGGTGAGGATGTTGCGGTCGTCGTCGACCAGGGCGATGGTGACCGGCATTCGCGCTGCTTAGCCCGACCCCTCCAATGGCGCTACCCTTTGACGAACCGGAGCCGCTCCGATATGCGCGGCCCCACATTGAGGGCGGCCCGCAAGCCGCCCGTTTCGTCATATAAATCAAGGGAGAATGTCGTGGCCAATCGCGTGCCGGCAAAGGGGCTGGGGTTTAGCACCGGAGCCGAGCTTCACTGGAACCTCATGACCCCGCAGCTGGTCGAGCAGGCGGTGCGCCGCGGCGAGGGCCTGCTCGCCAAGGACGGCCCGCTGGTCGTTCGCACCGGCAGGCACACCGGCCGCTCCGCGCAGGACAAATTTATCGTCCGCGACGCCGAGACCGAATCCACCATCTGGTGGGACAATAACAGGTCGATGACGTCCGACCATTTCGCGGCGCTCAAGGCGGACTTCCTGGCCGCGGTCGCCGACAAGGGGACCTTGTTCGTCGCCGACCTGTTCGGAGGCTCGCAGCCCGAGCACCGGGTGCGGGTCCGGGTCATCAACGAGCTCGCCTGGCACAACCTCTTCATCCGCACCCTGCTGGTCCGCCCGGAGACGGACGAGCTTGCCGAGTTCGAGCCCGAATTCACCATCATCGACCTTCCGAGCTTCAAGGCCGATCCGGCCCGCCACGGCACCCGCTCCGGGACGGTGATCGCCGTCAACCTGACCGAGCGCATGATCCTGATCGGAGGCACGGCCTATGCCGGCGAGATGAAGAAATCCGTCTTCGGGATCCTGAACTACCTGCTTCCGGTCGAGGGCGTGATGCCGATGCACTGCTCGGCCAATATCGGGTCGAACGGCGACACCGCCGTCTTCTTCGGCCTTTCGGGCACCGGCAAGACCACTCTCAGCACCGACGCCAGCCGGACCCTGATCGGCGACGACGAGCATGGCTGGTCCGACACCGCAGTCTTCAACTTCGAGGGCGGCTGCTACGCCAAGATGATCCGGCTTTCCCCGGAAGCCGAGCCGGAAATCTACGCGACGACGAAGCGCTTCGGGACCGTGCTCGAGAATGTCGTCATCGACGAGCAGACCCGCGAGCTCGACTTCGACGATTCAACCCTCGCCGAGAATACCCGAGGCGCCTATCCGATCGACTTCATCCCCAATTGCTCGGCCGACAATATGGGACCGGTGCCGCGCAACATCGTCATGCTCACCGCCGACGCGTTCGGGGTCCTTCCACCGATCGCACGGCTGACGCCCGACCAGGCCATGTACCATTTCCTCTCCGGCTACACCGCCAAGGTGGCGGGAACCGAGATCGGGGTGACCGAGCCCGAGGCGACCTTCTCGACCTGCTTCGGAGCCCCGTTCATGCCTCGCCACCCCAGCGTCTACGGCAACCTCCTCAAGGAGCGGATCGCCAGGGGCTCGGTCTCCTGCTGGCTGGTCAATACCGGCTGGACCGGAGGCAAATACGGAGTCGGCCAGCGAATGCCGATCAAGGCCACGAGGGCGCTCCTCAACGCCGCGCTCGACGGCAGCCTCAACCATGTCGAGTTCCGCACCGACGAGAATTTCGGCTTCGAGGTCCCGGTCAGCGTTCCGGGCGTCGACAGCGCGATCCTCAATCCGCGCGAGACCTGGGCCGACAAGGCCGACTACGACTCGACGGCGGCGAAGCTGGTCAAGCTCTTCATCGACAATTTCGCCAAGTTCGAGGCCCATGTCGACGCCGGAGTCCGCGACGCGGCCCCGCGCGCCCAGCAACAAGCCCGGACCGAGCCCGCCGCCACGGCCGCCTGACGAATATCCCGTCAAAGTGGTACTTTGATGGGGCCCTGGATGAGAGGGGCGCGTCGGCGAGGGCCGGCGCGCCCTTTTTGCTGTTCGTCATCCCGGACCTGATCCGGGATCCAGCTTCTTCCTTGCGACGCGGGGAAGGGCAAATGGATGCCGGATCAGGTCCGGCATGACGGTCTGCCAAGGACAAGACCATGACCGACAGATACGAACCGCGCCTGTTCCGCGACGACGAGGCCGTCCGCCACATCGGCGAGGGCCTCCTTGCCTGCACCCTGCGCCGCGAGGAATGGACCCACGAGGCCCATCTCGCCGCCTGCTGCTGGCTGATCCTCGAGCGCCCCGGCATA
>DATHBY010000288.1:0-2072 GCA_035295885.1 Allosphingosinicella sp. | reverse complement strand
CGGACACCTGCCGGCGAGACGGGGCGAGCGTGACCGACACCCCGCCCGCCGACCGCTTCAACGAGGAGAAGTCCGCTTACACCGTCCGTGGCAGCGACCAGCCTGACCTGGAGGCAGGCGTCGCCGCGATTCGCCAGGTGGTAAAGGGCCTGCCGGTGCGCCCGGGAGTCTACCGGATGCTCGATGCCAAGGGCGACGTCCTCTACGTCGGCAAGGCGAGGGCGCTCAGGAACCGGGTGACCAATTACACCCAGGTGGCTCGGCTGACCAAGCGGCTTCAGCGGATGCTGTCGCAGACCCGATCGATGCAGATCGTCACCACCAACACGGAGGCGGAGGCGCTTCTGCTCGAGGCGCAGCTGATCAAGCGCTACCGGCCGCCCTACAACGTGCTCCTTCGCGACGACAAAAGCTTCCCGTTCATCCTCCTTCGCGAGGACCATCCCTATCCGCAGATCCGCAAGCATCGCGGCGCCCGCCGTCACAAGGGCCAATATTACGGGCCGTTCGCAAGCGCCGGCTCGGTCACCCGCACACTCAACGCGCTCCAGAAGCTGTTCCTGCTGAGGAGCTGCACGGACACCTTCCTCGCCACCCGCAAGAGGCCGTGCCTGCTCTACCAGATCCGCCGATGCTCGGCCCCCTGCGTCGGCCGGGTCAGTGCCGAAGCCTATGCCGAGCTGGTCGAGGACGCGAAGGACTTCCTCGGCGGCAAGTCGAGCCAGGTACAGCAGAAGCTCGCCGCCGCGATGAACGAGGCGGCGGAGGCGATGGATTACGAGCTCGCCGCGGTGTTCCGCGACCGGCTGCGCTCGCTGACCTTCATCCAGGGCTCGCAGGCGATCGCCGCGGAAGGCCTCGGCGACGCCGACATCTTCGCGCTCGCCTGCAAGGGCGGGACGATGTGCGTCCAGGCCTTCTTCATCCGCGGCGGCAACAATTGGGGGCACAGGAGCTTCTTCCCCGCCCACACCGCCGACGTTCCCGAGGCGGAGGTGCTCGCCAGCTTCCTGATGCAATTTTACGAGGAGGTGCCGCCGCCCCGGCAGATCCTGCTCGACCGCGAGGTGCCCGAGGCCGATCTGCTCTGCGAGGCGCTGTCCGAGCGGTCGGACCGCAAGGTGACGATCCGGGTCCCCAGGCGCGGCGACCACGTCCGGATGATCCGCCAGGCCTCGCGCAACGCCGAGGAGGAGCTCGACCGCCACCTCGCCGAGACCAGCACTCAGGCGAAGACGATGCGGGCGCTGACCGAATTGTTCGAGCTTTCCGAGCCGCCCGGCCGGATCGAGGTCTACGACAACAGCCACGTCATGGGCACCAGCGCGGTCGGAGCGATGATCGTCGCCGGGCCGGAAGGCTTCCGCAAGAACGCCTACCGCAAGTTCAACATCAAGCGCGAGGAGACCGTCCCAGGCGACGATTTCGCGATGATGCGCGAGGTGCTCGGCCGCCGCTTCGCCCGGCTCGAGAAGGAGGATCCGGACCGCAGCCGCGGCGAATGGCCGGACCTGCTTCTGATCGACGGCGGCAAGGGTCAGCTGAGCGCCGTCGTCGAGACCCTCGAATGCGCGGGAATTCACGACGTGCCGGTGGTCGCAATCTCCAAGGGGCCGGACCGAAATGCCGGCCGCGAGGTGATGCACATGCCCGGCGGGCGCGAGATCACCCTTCCGGTCAACTCGCCCGTCCTCTTCTACCTCCAGCGCCTTCGCGACGAAGCCCACCGCTTCGCCATCGGCGCCCACCGCGCGAAACGCGCCAGGAGCATGACGGCGAGCCCGCTCGACGAGGTCCCCGGCATCGGCCCGAGCCGAAAGCGCGCCCTTCTCATGCACTTCGGCACCGCCAGGGCGGTGCGGGGGGCGGCGCTGGAGGATCTGGAAAAGGCTCCGGGCATCTCGAAGACGATGGCGAGGGGCATCTACGATTATTTCCATCCAGGCGGCTGAGCTTTCGCGGAAATGACCGGGGCGCTCACCATATGTTCACTGCCGCCGCCTATCATGGCCGCCATGACCCAGGTCCTCCTCACGGTCGACACGGCGCTCAGCTGGGCCTCCCATGCGCGC
>DATHBY010000287.1:0-6745 GCA_035295885.1 Allosphingosinicella sp. | reverse complement strand
GTCGCCGGCGGGCTCGGCCCTGGTCTTGAGCGCTCCGACGTCCGAGCCCGCCTGCGGCTCGGTGAGGTTCATCGTCCCGGTCCATTCGCCGGTGACCAGCTTCGGCAGCCAGAGCGCCTGCATTTCGGGCGAGCCGTGGTGCCTGAGCGCCTCGACCGCCCCGGCGCTCAGCATCGTCACCAGCGAGAAGGCCATGTTGGCCGAGCCCAGATCCTCCATCACCACCGTGGCGAGGACGAGGGGAAGCCCCTGCCCGCCCTGCCCCGGCGGCCCGGCGAGAGTGCCCCAGCCGCCCTCGACATAGGCCTGATAGGCCTCCCGGAAGCCCGGCGGCATCGTCACCCCCCCGGCCGACCATTTCGCTCCGACCTCGTCCCCGACCCGGTTCAGCGGCGCGAACTCGCCCGAGGCGAACTCGCCCGCCCCCTCGAGGATGGCGTCGACCACGTCCGGAGTCGCCTCGGCGAACGCTTGATGTGCGGCGAGCTCGTCGATACCGGCGATATGCCTGAGCACGAAGCGCTGGTCGGCGACGGGAGGCGTGTAGGTCATTGGGCTCCTCGCGGGCCGTTGCGCTGCTGGAACGGGCGCTATAGCGCGGGGCGGTGAAGGCGCAAAACACACGTGTGCTGACGATCGGCGGCGACGCCCTGGCCGAGGCCGCGCGCCTCATCCGGGAGGGCGAGCCGGTGGCGGTGCCGACCGAGACCGTTTACGGCCTCGCCGCCGACGCCACCAATCCCGAGGCGGTCGAGCGCATCTACGCCGCCAAGGGCCGGCCCTCGTTCAACCCGCTCATCGTCCATGTGAAGGATTTGGCCGGGGGCGAGCTGCTGGGTATCTTTTCGGACCCGGCGCGTGCCCTCGCAGGCGCGTTCTGGCCGGGAGCGCTCACCCTCGTCGTGCCGGTGCGCGAGAATTGCGGCCTGGCCGCGGGGGTCACGGCGGGCCTGCCGACCGTGGCGCTGCGTTGCCCGGCCCACCCGGTCATGCGGGGGCTTCTCGCCGCCGCCGGACTCCCGCTTGCCGCTCCTTCCGCCAACGCCAGCGGCACCATCAGCCCGACCCGCGCCGAGCACGTTCTCGCCAGCCTGGGCGGACGTATTCCGCTCATCCTCGATGGAGGGCCTGCGGAGCGGGGGCTGGAATCGACGATCGTCGCCGTGGAGGATGGCGGGGTCAGGCTGCTTCGGCCGGGGCCGATAAGCTTCGACGATATCGCTGTCTTCGCCACCAGGAACAGCTCGCGGGCCTGCGGCGATGAAAGGATCGAAGCGCCGGGCCAGATGCGCAGCCACTACGCACCGGCCAAGCCCCTGCGCCTCGACGCCGTTTCGGCCGGCCCGGAAGAATGGCTGATCGGCTTCGGCGCCGTCCGGGGCAACGACAGCCTCTCCCCCTCCGGCGACGTCGAAGAAGCCGCCGCCCGCCTGTTCGACGCCCTCCATCGGGCCGATGCGCAGGCGCGCCCACGAATTGCCGTGGCTCCGATCCCGGACGAGGGCGTCGGCCTCGCCATCAACGACCGCCTCCGCCGCGCGGCAGCACCGAGGCCATGAAAAAGGGGCGGCCGAAGCCGCCCCTTTCTCGATTCGCTGAGCCTGGGCTCCGGCTTACTTCGCTGCCTTCCCCGCCTTCTTGCCGCGGGCTTTCTCGGCCTTCTCGCGCGCTTTGCGCTGCTTGTCGGTCTCGGTCATCATGGTCACCCGGGCGGGCGTATAGCTCGCCGAAATGACCGCTGCGCCGTTGCCCGCGAGGGTCACCGGGATCGCATCGATCGTGCGGGCCGTGAACTCGCGGCCTTCCTCGATCTTCGCGCTCTTGCCCTTGACCATCAGTCCGCCGACCAGGCCGGCGGCGACGACGGCGCCGACGGTCGCGCCGGTGCGGCTGTCGCCCGCCTGGTGATGGCGGCCCTCGATCGGGATGCGCTTGCCGTCATAGTCGAGGTAGCGGAAGGTGAAGTCCATCTTGCCCGCCTTGCCGAACCCGCCCTTGTTGGTGCGGCGGGTGATCTGGGCGACGGCGCGCGTTCCGCGCGGGATGACGACCATTCCGTTCGCCTTGACGTCCTGAGCGACAGTGAGCGAGAATTTCTCGCCGAGCCGATGCGACTTGCTGCTCACCGTCTCGTTCATGGTGAGCACGACTTCGCTGTTGGCCGGAAGCACGGCCTCCGCGGCCACCGGCGCGGCCGCCTGAGTTGCGACGACGGCTGGCTGAGCGACCGGCACGTCCTGAGCAAAAGCTGCCGAAGGAGCAAGCAATAGAGCCGCGCCGGCGAGCAGCGCCGAATGAACCTTTTTCATTGAAACCCCCCAAATAGAGTCGCCCCAATACGACTCGCGGGCGGGAAGCTGGACCGTTTGCCGGGCGCTGGCAAGTGAGGGGGGGCGTCAACTCCTTATAATTTCGATACAATAGCGAAAAGTGTGGCTTATTTCGGATATGTTATTGTCAGAAGCGATTAAAAGAATATTGCTATACCTCGGAAATAGATGAGCTGACCGCGTTCCTCCCGCTGGAGAGGACCCGAGTTCGCCCCCCTCGGCTAGGCCGAACCGGCCGCCGTCTCGCTCTTCACCCGGTGCGCGAAGCTCTTGCGCAGCTTCTTCAGCTTGGGCGGGATGGTTGCGAGGCAATAGGGATTGCGCTGGCCTTCACCGGCCCAATAATCCTGGTGGTAATCCTCCGCCGGCCACCATTGCGACGCCGGCTCGATCGTGGTGACGATCGGCTCCGGCCAGTCCGCCCGGGCCCGCTCGACGGCTCGATGAACCGCCTGCTCCTGCTCGGACGAGAGCGGGAAGATTGCAGAGCGATATTGGGTGCCGACGTCATTGCCCTGGCGGTTGAGCTGGGTCGGATCGTGGGTGGCGAAGAAGAGGTCGAGTATCTCGTCGTAGGAGATGATCTCCGGATCGTAGGTCAGCCGGATCGCCTCGGCATGACCGGTGCCGCCGCCGCAGACGGCCTTGTAGCTCGGGTTCGGCACATGGCCGCCGATATAGCCGCTCTCGACCTTCGTCACCCCGATCACGTCGTTGAACACGGCCTCGGTGCACCAGAAGCACCCGCCCGCCAGGATCGCCTGCTCTTGCGCCATGCTCGTCTCCTTTTCCGCTGTAAGTGGGAGATAAGACACGCGGCGGGGACGGCAAGCCTGTGCCTCCCCATGCGCAGCATTGGGAGGGGGACCACCGAAGGTAGTGGAGGGTAGAAGGCGCAGGCCCCTTGCCGTCGCGCGCGTGAACCTCTGATTCCGCGCCAGCCATCCCTCCACCAGGCTTCGCATGGTCCCCTCCCCATCTTCGATGGGGAGGCAGAATTACCCCCGCGGCCCGTCCGGCAGAACCTGCCTCACCTCGAGTATCTCCGCCCAGGGATCGCTGCGCTGCCGGGCGACCAGCGCCGGCACCGTCTCGACCGTATAGTCGCACGGGTCGAGCCCGGCCTTCACCTGCTCCCATCTGAGCGGCATCGCCACCGGCGCGCCCTTGCGCGAGCGGGTGGAATAAGGGGCGACGGCGGTGGAGGTCGGGTCGTTCCTCAGATAGTCGATGAAGATCCGCCCCGCCCGCTCGGCCTTCGATATCTTGGTCAGATATTTGTCCGGCGAGTCCGCAGCCATCTCCGCCGAGAGGCCCTTGGCGAAGCTCTTCACGTCCTTCCACGGCGCCGTCGCCTCGACCGGAACGACGACGTGAAGGCCCTTGCCCCCCGTCGTCTTGACGAAGCTCGCCAGCCCGAGCGCCTCGAGCCTGCGGCGAACCTCCCTCGCCGCCTCGATCACCGCCTCGAAGCCTAGGCCCTCGGCCGGGTCGAGGTCGAAGACGATCCGGTCGGCGCGGTCCGGCGCCTCGACCCTGACTCCCCAGGGATGCATTTCCAGCACCCCCATCTGAACCATCGCCACCAGCCCGGCGACGTCGGCGATGTAGAGATAGGGCTCGTCGAAGCCGGGTATGGTCACCTCGCGCAATTGCTCGGGGACGCCCGAGCCCGCGTGGCGCTGGTAGAAGCATTTCGTCTCCTGCCCCATCGGGCAGCGGACCATCGTCACCGGCCGGAAGGCGATGTGCGGCAGGATCCGGTCCGCGACGGCGACGTAATAGTCGGCGAGCTGCCCCTTGGTGATGCCCTGCTCGGGATAGAGCACCTTGTCGGGATTGCTGAGCCGCACCCCCTCGACGATCCGCTCCGGCTTCATGAGGCCTCCCTGAGCGACGCCGCCAGCGCGTCCGCCGCCGCCTCGGGCTGGAGCTGGTCCATCCGGCACTGCCCCGGAGACTTGTCCGGCCGCCACCGCAGGAATTTGGTCCCGTGGCGGAAGCGGCGGCCGGTGACATGGTCGTAGCGCACCTCCGCGACCAGCTCGGGCCTGAGCGGCTGCCACTCGCCGGTGCGTTCGGTCGACCAGCGGCTCGGCCCGCCGGGAGCGTCGCCGGTGAAGCCGGGGCCCTCGACCAGCGCCTCGAGCCGTTTCGTCAGCGCCGCTTTTTCCTCGGCCGGAATGGAAGAGGTGAAGCCGACATGGTGAAGCAGCCCTTCCTCGTCGTGGAGGCCGAGCAGAAGCGAGCCGACCTCCTTGCTGCCGGTGCCGTAGCGGAAGCCGCCGACGACGCAGTCGGCGGTTCGCATCGCCTTGATCTTGAACATCGCCCGCTCTCCGGACTCATATCTGCCGTCCAGCCGCTTGGCGACGACCCCGTCGAGCGCGGCGCCGACCTGGTCGAGCCAGCCGCGGGCGACCTCGATATCGGTGGTGCAGGGCGAGAGCAGCAGGTCGTCATGCTGCTCGCCGGCATAGATGATCTCAAGGCTTCGGCGCCTGAGCTCGAGCGGCGCCTCGAGATAGCTCGTCTCCTTGGAGAAGAGCAGGTCGAACAGCATCAGTTGCGCCGGAGTCTCCCGCGCCAGCCGGTTGACCCGGCTCTCGGCCGGGTGGAGTCGGAGCTGGAGGGCGTCGAAGGAGAGCACTCCGCCGACCGGGATGACCAGCTCGCCGTCGAGGACGAACCGGTCCGCCTCCATGCCCAGCACCGTGTCCACCACCTCCGGGAAGTAGCGGCCGAGCGGCTTGCCCGATTTCGACATCAGCGCCACGTCGGGCCCGTCGCGGAAGACGAGGCAGCGGAAACCGTCCCATTTGGGCTCGTACTGCCAGCCTTCCCCGGCGGGCAAAGCGTCGACCAGCTTCGCCTCCATCGGAGGCAGCCCGGGCTTCACGGCAAGGCGGTCGAAGTCGGTCATATCGTTGGGGGGACAGACGCTTCCACGGCCTGCCGGGTTCCCGGCACGCTTCGCCGACGCCGTTACGGCCCCTTAACCATCTGGGGCTGGAAATGTGCGGTGAGTCGCGGCAGCCATCGGATGAAGCGGCTGCAGTTCACTGGAACTTAAGGACAAAAGCTATAACTATGACTCGAGAGCTGAGGGGAAAATCTTGATCTACTCGCGCAGGCAAATGCTTGGGGCCGGACTTTCGGCCGGATTCCTGGCCACCGCGGCCCAGGGGCAGACGCTCGCCCAGATCGTTGCGGGCCTCAAGGATCCCGAGCCGAAGCCGCTTCCGGTGCTTCCGGTGCATCCGCGCTCGGTTCCCGCCCAGCCCAGGGTCACGGTCGACGCAGTGATCGATCCGCGGCTCCTCGCCCGGGCCCGCGCAGCCTTCGACCGCCACCGCTCGCAGCTTCGCCACACCGACGTCGTCGGAATCGCCGATTTCAGCCGTCCTTCGCACATGCACCGCTTCTTCCTGCTCGACACCGCCTCGGGCCGGGTCAGCAACCATCTCGTCGCCCATGGCCGCGGCTCGGATCCCGCCCACAGCGGAGTCCTCGAGCGCTTCTCGAACGCGATCGGATCGGAAGCCTCGTCGCAGGGCGGCTACCGCACCGGCGAATATTATCACGGCAAATACGGCCGCTCGATGCGTCTTTCCGGCCTCGACTGGAGCAACAGCAACGCCGAGACCCGGGCCATCGTCGTGCACAGCGCCTGGTATGCCGAGCCCACCCAGCTCGCCGCCCACGGCAAGCTCGGCCGCTCGGAGGGTTGCTTCGCCCTCCCCTATAACAGCCTCCAGCAGGTCCTCGACCGCCTCGGGCCCGGCCGCTTCCTCTACGCCGACAAGCTGGCTTAAGCGGGTTGAGATCGTCACCCCGGACTTGATCCGGGGTCCACCTTCTCCATCCTGCGTCGGCGAAGTCGAAGGTGGATGCCGGATCAAGTCCGGCATGACGGCGAGGTGCCGATAGACCTGTCCGCGCCGCTCACCCCTCGCTCACCCGTCCCCCGTCGACCCGGATCAGCCTGTCGCAGGCCGCCAGCGTCGTCGCCCGGTGCGCCACGGTGACCAAAGTCATGTCCTTGCGCAGCGCCTGCAGGGCCGCGAGCACGGCCTTCTCGGTGGTCTCGTCGAGGGCGCTCGTCGCTTCGTCCAGGATCAGCAGGCGCGGCCGCCGGTAGAGCGCCCTGGCGAGTCCGATGCGCTGGCGCTGGCCCCCGGAGAGGCGCACTCCGCGCTCTCCGACATAGGTACCGAGGCCGTCGGGCAGGCTCGCGAGAAAAGCGTCGAGCTGGGCGGCGCGCACTGCCGCTTGGAGCCGCTCGGGGTCCAGCCCGTGCGCGTGCCGGGGGAAGGCGATGTTGGCGGCGATAGTGTCGTCGGCGAGGTAGATGGCCTGCGGGACGTGGGCGAGGCCGGCCTGCCAGGCGGGGCGGCTGGCGGAGTCGAGCGGGC
>DATHBY010000286.1:0-2156 GCA_035295885.1 Allosphingosinicella sp. | reverse complement strand
CGAAATGGACGAAGCCTGCGGCGACGGATGGGCCGAGCTCCAGCCTGACGGAACGCTCAGCGGCGAAATCCGCTTCCACAACGGTGACGACTCCACGTTCATCGCCCAGCCGTGGATGACTTCTTCAACAGCCTGCTAGAGGTTCCCTAGGGCCTGGTCCAGTCGAGCATGTCGATCGTCACCCAGCCGAACAGGTAATTCGCGTAGAACGAAGCGAAGGCGATGGCGGAGACGATCGTCGCCCGGAGCGCCGCCCTGCCGAAGCTGAAGCGGTGCGGAGCGCTGGGGGCGTGGCCCGGCGGGCATTCCACCCCCTCCTCCTCCGGCGTGCGGACTCCGAACGGAAGGACGACGAACAGGCTCAGGGTCCAGAACAGGATGTAGATCGCCAGGATCGACTGGAACTTCACTGCTCAGACCCGCACGATGAGGACGTCCACCACCGGCTTCTTGCCGGTCCAGTCGGTGGCGCAGCGGCGGACGGCGAGGCGGATCGCCTCGCGCAGCTTGTCCTCGCTCCCGGCGCCCTTGAGGGCGGCCTCGGACGCCGCGTCGGCGGCCTCCTCGACGAAGGCCTCCCGGTCTTCCTCCACCGGAATGCCTTCCAGAGCGACCTGGACGTCGCCGACGAGCCGGTCCTGAGCGTTGAGTGCCAGGGCGACGGTGATCGTCCCGAAGCTCGCGATCTTGCGCCGCTCGTTCATCGTCGGCCCGTCGGCAGCGAGGATGACGTCGCCGTCGAGGATAAGGCGCCCCACCCTCTCCTCGCCGAGCTTCACCGGACCGTCGGGCGCGAGCCGGACCACGTCTCCGTTCTTCTGGAGGATGCCCTTGGGCACGCCCTTCGACCGCGCGAAGCGCTCGTGCTCGGCCATGTGGCGCATCTCGCCATGGACGGGGACGATGATCTCGGGCCGGATCCAGCCGTACATTGCGGCGAGCTCCGGCCGCCCGGGATGGCCGGAGACATGGACGTTGGCCTGCCGGTCGGTGATCATCTTGATTCCGCGGGCGGCGAGCTCGTTCTGGATGCGGCCGATGGCGATCTCGTTGCCCGGTATCTGCTATGAGGAGAAGACGACTAGGTCGCCCTCGCTTAGCTTGATCCGGTGCTGGTCGAAGGCGATCCGCGCGAGCGCCGCCCGGCTCTCCCCCTGTCCTCCGGTACCGATGATCATCACGTCCCGCTTCGGCAGGGACATTGCGGTCTCGAAATCGATCGTTTCGGGGAAATCGGTCAGATAGCCGACGCTCCGGGCGACCCGGAGGATCCGGTCGAGCGAGCGGCCGGCGACGCAGACCCGCCGGCCCGTATCCTGGGCGACCTTGCCGAGCGTGCTCAGCCGGGCCGCGTTGGAGGCGAAGGTGGTGACCAGCACCCTCCCCTCCGCCTCCCCGATCACCCGGTCGAGTCCCTCGCGGACCTGCTCCTCGGACCCCGACGCCTCTTCCTGGAAGACGTTGGTCGAATCGCAGACGAGGGCGAGAATGCCTTCGTCGCCGACCCGGGTCAGCGCCGCGGCGTCGGCGGGATCGCCGAGCTGGGGGAATTCGTCGAGCTTCCAGTCGCCGGTGTGGAAGATCTTGCCGTAGGCCGTGTCGATGAGGAGGGCGTTGCCTTCCGGGATCGAATGGGCGAGCGGAACGAAGCGGAAACCGAACGGGCCGATCTGCATCGTCCCGCCGATGTCGATGATGTTGACCTTGACCTGCCGCTCGAGCCCCTCCTCCTGGAGCTTCTCGGCGATCAGGCCCGCTGTGAAGGGGGTCGCCCAGAGCGGGACTCCGAGATCGTCGGCCAGATAGGGGATCGCTCCGATATGGTCCTCATGGCCATGGGTCAGCACCACTCCGAGCAGGTCGTCCCGCCGCTCCTCGATGAAGCTGAGGTCGGGGAGGATGAGCTCGACCCCCGGATAGGCCGGGTCGGCGAAGGTCATGCCGAGATCGACCATGATCCACTTGCCGTCGCAGCCGTAGAGATTGACGTTCATTCCGATCTCGCCCGAGCCGCCGAGCGCGAGGAAGAGCAGTTCTTTGCCGGGTTTCATTTTTCTCTTTCTAAATCCTCCCTGCGAGCGAAGCTCGCGGGGAGGGGATCATGCGAAGCATGGTGGAGGGGTAGCTTGCACGGAACATGGGGGTTCGAGCGCGAT
>DATHBY010000285.1:0-3544 GCA_035295885.1 Allosphingosinicella sp. | reverse complement strand
TCAGCATGACATTCCCCTGTCCTTGCGGGCGCGGGCAGGCGCCCGGGAGGAGAGTGCCTCCCCGCGCGGTTTCGCTCCACCTGTTTTTCGCCCGCCGGCGAGCGACGGTCTTCTCCGCTTGGCTTTTTCACGGACCTGTCGCACGCTGGTCACACGGGGCGATCTTGCGACCCCTCAGCAGCGGCTATTAAGTCTTCTTCGTCAACTGCGCGGCCGGTCTCGACCGGCTGCACGATCTGCCCGCCGGCCCGTGCTCTGGTCGAAGGCTAAGCCGGGAGGGAACGCCGCGAGCGCGCTTGAAAAAGGAGCTGGTTCTCGCTATGTTCCTGACGGCTCTTTGACTGCGTGTATGGTGGCAGAACGCCTGTCTGCCTAGGCTGCCGCGAAGTTCACGAAAAAGGCGCCTGACTCGATGAACTTCGTGAACTTTGGGCGGCGGGGACGAGAGCGCGAGTCCAGTCGCCGTTGGTGCCTTACATCAATAACACACTTTGCCCCTTGCGCTTGCCGCCTCCCCTGCCCCATTTAGCCCACAAAGTATAACGGAGCGACATGATGGCCACCCAGACCGAGACCAAGCTGAAGCTCGAGGCGCCCGAGGCGCTGCAGAAGGTGGAGCCGGCCGAGGCGGCCGGACTCGTCCCGATCGAGGAGGGCGTGAAGTCGAAGCTCGAGACCGTCGTCGACAAATTCGTCAACGAGCTGGTCGCCGCCGACGCCAACAGCCCCGAATTCGGCAAGAAGGTCGACGAGCTGACCAACATGGGCCGCAAGCAGATCGCGGAGGCCGCCGGCCATTCGAACCGCTTCCTCGACCGGCCGATCAAGGCGATCGACAAAGATACCGGAATCGGTGCCGACCTGCTCGAGCTTCGCCGAACCGTCGAGGACCTGGATCCCGGGCGGCAGGGCAAGCTCAGCAGCTCCAGGAAGATCCTCGGAATCATCCCCTGGGGCAACAAGCTCGGCAATTATTTCCAGAAGTACCAGAGCTCGCAGACCCACATCGCCAAGATCCTGAACAGCCTCGCCTCCGGCAAGGAGGAGCTTCAGTACGACAACGAGGCGATCAACACCGAGCGCGCGGCGATGTGGAAGACGATGGGCCAGCTCGAGCAGATGATCCATATCTCCAAGGCGCTCGACAAGAAGCTCGAGGACAAGGCCAACGAGCTCGATGCCACCGAGCCCGCCAAGGCCAAGGCGATCCGCGAGACCGCCCTCTTCTACACCCGCCAGCGCACCACCGACCTGCTGACCCAGATGGCGGTGACGGTTCAGGGCTATCTCGCCCTCGACCTGGTCAAGAAGAACAATGTCGAGCTGATCAAGGGCGTGGACCGCGCCTCCACCACCACCGTCGCCGCGCTGCGCACCGCCGTCACCGTCGCCCAGGCGATGACCAACCAGCGGCTCGTGCTCGAGCAAATCACCTCGCTCAACACGACCACCGCCAACATCATCGATTCGACCGGCGAGCTGCTCAAGAGCCAGACCGGCGAGATTCACCGCCAGGCCGCCTCCTCGACCATCCCGCTCGAGACCCTGCAGCGCGCCTTCCAGAACATCTACGACACGATGGACACGATCGACCGCTTCAAGGTCGAGGCGCTCGGAAGCATGAAGCAGACCGTCGACACCCTCTCCAGCGAGGTCGAGAAGAGCCGCGGCTATATCGCCCGGGCCGAGGGCACTGAGCAGAACCGCCTCGCCGGCCGGAGCGTCCCGACCTCGCTGCTCGGACCGATCGAGGGCTGAAGGCAATGGCGCGCACGCCCCGCAGCGTCGAGGAGGCGATCGCCCGTTTCGATGAATATTCGGCGCGTCTCGACGGCCATGTCCCGACCGCCTCCAGCGGGAGGCGGCGTTATTACGGCCGGGCAGCCGGCAAGCTGGCCCGGCGCGCGGCGACGATGGGGATGGCGATTGCGGCCTTGATCGTCGCGACGATCGGCTTCGGCCTCATCGTCGGACCGATCGGCCTGACGGGTCTGTTCCTGGTCGCCCTGGCGATCCTCGCAATCCTCCTCCTCTTCTCCTTCTGGCCGTCGGAGCCGAAGCGCGTTGCCTATAACGAGCAGTTGCCGACCGGCACCGTCGTTCGCCAGCTCGAAAGCATGCTGGTCCGCCGGCGCGCCGCCCTGCCGGCGCCGGCGGCGCAGCGGGCGGATGCGATCGGAGCTCAATTGCCCCTGCTCGAATCCCGGCTGGCCGAGGTCGACGCGCTCGATCCGCTCGCCCAGGACGCCCGGCGGCTGATGGGCAAGCATCTGCCGGAGCTGATCGAGCGCTACGAGCGAATTCCCGCCGACTACCGCCACCAGCGCGACGGAGAGGGTCTGACCGCCGACCAGCGCCTCGTCGCCAGCCTCGACGCGGCCCGAAAGGCCCTTGGCGAAATCGGCGACAAGCTGGTCCAGGGCGACCGCCAGGCGTTCGAGACCCAGGGCCGCTTCATCGAGAGCCGCTACAAGGAAGACGGCGGCCCCGGAGGCCAATGATGGGTTTCGATTTCGCCGGCCTGCTTCGGCAGGCGGACGAGTATCTCCGTCGCAACATGAAGTCGAAGGCGGTGCGCGCGGCGGAGCAGCGCCGCGCGGAGCGGCAGTCGCGCGAGGCGGAGGCGCGGAAGAAACGGGCCGCTTTGCTCGGCGGGGCCTCCGGAGCGGCCATCCTCGGCGTCGGCACGCTCGTCGTGCCTGTCGCGGTGCCGGTGCTGGCGGCGGCCGGCGGCGGTGCCCTGCTCCTGGCTTTCGGCTCGCTCTTCCGGCCGTCGCGGCGGCGCGCGCCGGAAGGGGATTTCTCGCAGGCCGAGCTGGGCGAACTTCCGGGAGATGCGGAGGATTGGCTCCTCTCCCGGCGCGACTCGCTCCCCCTCCACTGCCGGCCGCAGCTCGACCGCATCTTCCAGCGTCTGGGGGATCTCCAGCCTCATCTCGCTGCCCTCGCCTCCCACTCGACCGCCGCCTGGGAAGCACGGCGGCTCCTCGGCGATCATCTGCCACGGCTCATCCTGGCTTACGAAGCGATCCCCGCCTCGGCCCGCGAGGAAGAGCCCGAGGTCGAGGCCCGGCTCCGCGCCGGGCTCGCGACGGTCGCGGACGCGCTGGACGAGCTCTGCCGCGAAGTCTGCCGCAACCCGCTGATGACCTTCGAGACCCAGGGCCGCTTCATCGAAACCCGGTATCGGGGTCAGAACCTGCCTTCGGAACGGCCCGAATAAGGCATTTCGCCGAGCCGCATCGCGGCGTCGAGCCGGTAGCGGCCGTCGGCGAACAGCCGGATGTCGAGCCGGTCGGGCCCGGTCTGGCTCGTCAGCGGAAGCAGCAGAGCCTGACCGTCGCAGCGCGGCTCGCCGCTGAAGGTGGCGGTGAGCGGCATCCCCGCCAACTCGCCTGCGAAGCGGGCCTTCACCAGCCCTCCGGCCCCGGCGCACAGCCCGTCGCCGAAGCGGAAGCTGAGGTCTGAAAGGTCGAGCGCCGGCGGCGGCAGATTGGCCAGGGCCGGAGCCTCGATCGAGCCCGTGGCGTCGTCGATCCCGAAG
>DATHBY010000284.1:0-2885 GCA_035295885.1 Allosphingosinicella sp. | reverse complement strand
AGCCGCGCTCGCAACCCATGTCGGCCAGCTCATCCTCGTGGTCAGGGCCGACCAGACCAACGAAGCGGACCTGAAAGAGGCCGCCGGCCTGCTTTCGGGCTGCCCCCAGATCAGCCTGCTGCTCAACGGCACGGGCTTCGCCGCAACCGGCCGCCGGTTCGGCTCCTATTATGGATATGGCCAATGAAACAGGCTCTTTTCCAAGGACTTGCAGGTCGTACCTGGCTCGCTGTCGCAGCGACTGCGGGGGTCAGCCTGCTGGCCGGCGCCGCCGTCCAGGGCGAGCCGCGAACCAGCATCCACCCCTATCTGCAGGTCGAGCAGGTCGCGACCATGGACTTCGACCGGGGCGAGGTGCTCACCTACACGGGCGTCGGCGGAGGCATCAACGCCAACGTCGCCACCCGCCGGGTCCAGGCGACGATCAGCCTCGACTATCAGCACCGCGTCGGCTGGAACAAGGGCCTGAGCGACAATGACGTGGTCAGCGGCCTCGCCGCCGCCCATTTCGAGGCCGTGCCGGGCGTGCTCAGCATCGACGCCGGCGCCATGGCTGCGCGCACCCATGCCGACATCAGGCTTCCGGTGCCCGCCGCCCGGACGATCGACAGCTCCAACGTCGCCGAGGTCTACAGCGCCTATGCGGGCCCGACCCTCACCACCAATGCGGGGCCGGTCGCGATCGGCGCCAGCTATCGCCTCGGCTACGTCAAGGTCGACGACCACAGCCTCGCCGGCGCACTGCCCGGCGCCCAGCGGATCGACCGCTATTCGAGCAGCACCGTCCACAACGCGACGGTCAGCTTCGGGATGGAGCCCGGGCGGCTGCCCTTCGGCTGGACCGTCGGCGCCGGCTACGTCCGTGAGGACATGAACCGGCTCGATTCCGACTTCGAAGGCAGATATGTGCGCGGCGACGTCGTCCTTCCGGTCTCGCCGACCCTCGCCGTCACCGGCGGAGTCGGCTACGAGACGATGCAGGGCTCGCAGCAGGACTTCCTGCGCGGCCCGGACGGCCTGCCTGTGCTCACCCCCGGCGGCAACCTCATTGCCGATCCCTCGAGACCTCGCCTCCAGACGGTCGACCAGGACGGGATCATGTGGGACGCCGGAATCATCTGGCGTCCGAGCCCCCGGACCGAGCTCCAGGCCCGGGGCGGGTGGCGCTACGGCGGCGAGAGCTTCACCGCCTCGCTCTCCCACAAGATCAACAAGCGTTCGGCGCTGAACGCGAGCATCTACGACAGCGTGAGCAGCTTCGGGAGGCTTTTAATAGCCGATCTCAACGGCTTGCCGACGAACTTTCAGACTCCGCGCAATGGTGCTCTGACCGGCGCCGGCTGCGTGTTCGGAAACGATCCCGGCACGGGCGCCTGCTTCGGCGACGCCTTCCAGTCGATCAGCAACTTCAACTTCCGCAACCGCGGCGCCGACATCCGCTACTCGGCGATGCGCGGGCCCTGGACCATGGGTCTCGGCGCCGGTTACGCCAACCGCAAATATCTGGCGCCCGACAGCAGCATCTTCGCTCTCAACGGGGTCACCGACCAGAGCTTCAGCCTGCAGGGCAATATCGGCCGCCGGCTGACCCGGAGCTCCGGCTACGATTTCGACGCCTATGCCGCCTGGTTCGACAGCGGCCTCGCCGATAGCGACGCCAGCTTCGGCGCCGGCCTCACCGGCCGCTACTACCGCAACGTCTTCCGGGACCGGCTCCAGGCCCAGATCTCGGCGGGCCTCTACACCACCCAGGCGGGGGAATTCGACGCCAGCTACGGCTCGATCCTCGTCGGCCTGCGCTACTCTTTCTGAGGGACGGACGATGTACACCGATCATTACGGACTTTCCGAACGCCCCTTTCAGCTGACTCCGGACGCGCGCTACTGGTTCGAGAGCCGTACCCACAAGAAGGCGATGGCCTATCTCGGCTACGGCCTCGCCCAGGGCGAAGGCTTCATCGTCGTGACCGGCGAGATCGGCGCCGGCAAATCGACCCTGGCCGCCCATCTGATGGCGACGATCGACCGCGAGCGGCTGAACGCGATCAGCCTCGTCTCGACCCAGGTCGAGGGCGACGACATGCTCCGCCTCACCGCGCAGGGCCTCGGCCTGGAGACTGGCGGGGTCAGCAAGGCGCAGATGCTCGACCGGATCGAGCACCGGCTGCGCGAGGAGACCTCGAAGGGCAAGCGCACCCTGCTGGTCGTCGACGAGGCTCAGAACCTGCCCGTCTCGGCGCTCGAAGAGCTTCGCATGCTCTCGAACTTCACCAGCCAGGGCCGTGCGCTCATTCAGATTTTCCTGCTCGGCCAGCCCGAGTTCCGCGACCGGATCGCAGAGGACGACGGCCTCGAGCAGCTTCGACAGCGGATCATCGCCAGCCATCATCTCGAGGCGATGGAGGCCAGTGAGGTCGAGCCCTATGTCGTCCACCGACTCGCCGTCGCCGGCTGGCAGGGGCGGCCGGCCTTCGCACCGGAGGCCTTCGAATCCATCTACCGTCATTCGGGCGGAGTGCCGCGCAAGCTCAACCAGCTCGCCGCCCGGATCCTGCTCTACGCCGGGATCGAGCAGCTCGAGACGATCGGCGCCGACGACGTCGAGGCGGTTGCGGCCGACATGGCCGCCGACCGGCCCGCCAGCGCTTCCAGGCGGGTGCTTCCGCTGCGCCCGCTCGCCGCGGCGTCCGAGCCGGCCGGCGACCCGTCGCTCGGGCGCCGGATCGCCGCGATGGAGGCCAGGCTTGACGAGCAGGAGGCGGCGGTGCGCCGGGTCTTGACCGTATTGCTCGACTGGGTCGAGAACGAAAGCCAGCCGCGCCGAAGCAATGCCGCTTGAGAAGTTCAAATCCTCCCTGTCGCGAAGCGATGGGGAGGGGGACCAC
>DATHBY010000283.1:0-4670 GCA_035295885.1 Allosphingosinicella sp. | reverse complement strand
GGCATTCGTCATGCCGGACTTGATCCGGCATCCACCTTCTTCCTCTCCACTGGGATTGAGAAAAAGGTGGACCCCGGATCAAGTCCGGGTGACGATTCTGCTTCGGCAGGACAAAGTCTAGACTAAGCGTCCAGCGCCTCGGCCAGGGTCCGGCGGATGGCCTTGAGCTGCTCGAGCGGAAAGGCGCTTTGGCTGCTTGCCTGCGCCGGCTCCGGCGGCGGTGCGACGGCCTTGCCCGAATCGCCTTCGCCGCTGGCCAGCAATTGCTGGACTCCGCGGATCGTGTAGCCGTCGCGGTTGAGGAGGCGGTGGATCCGGCGGGCGAGGGCGACGTCGGCCGGCCGGTAATAGCGGCGGTTGCCGGCGCGCTGAAGCGGCTTCAGCTGCGGGAAACGGCTCTCCCAATAACGCAATATGTGCTGCGGCACGTCCAGCTCGGACGCGAGCTCACCGATCGTTCGGAAAGCCTGTTCGCTCTTGCCGGGGGCGTCCGCCATGGTGTGCGGCTCAGCCGCCCTTGGCGATCCGCTCGCGCATGATCTGGCTGGCGCGGAAGGTGAGCACTCGGCGCGGGGCGATCGGCACTTCGACGCCCGTCTTAGGATTGCGGCCGACCCGCTCGCCCTTGTCTCGCAGGATGAAGCTGCCGAAGCCCGAGATCTTCACATTCTGCCCTTCGGACAAAGCGTGGCACATATGGTGGAGGATCCGCTCGACGATGCCGGCCGATTCGGCCCGCGAAAGCCCGATCTCGCGATGAATGACGTCCGCAAGGTCGGCGCGCGTCAAGGTCCCGGCGTCCGTCCGCCTGATGGTTCCCGCGTCGGCCATTTCTTCTCCCTCCCCCCGAGGCTATGAAAAACCATAGTCCAGCTTGCACTTAGTTGCAAATCGACATTGCGGCGAACCGCCCTTTAGTAGCGAACGACGGCCGCACCCCAGGTGAATCCGCCGCCCATCGCCTCCAGGACGATGAGATCGCCGGGCTTGATCCGGCCGTCCTTCACCGCCGTGTCCAGCGCCAGCGGCACCGAGGCTGCGGAGGTGTTGGCATGCTGGTCGACGGTGATGATTACCCGCGCCGGGTCGAGCCCGAGCTTCTTGGCAGTGGCGTCGATGATTCGCTTGTTGGCCTGGTGCGGCACTACCCAATCGACTTCTTCGGCGGTATGGCCGGCGGCCTCGAGCGTCTCGTTGAGCACGGCGGCAAGCTTGCCGACCGCATGGCGGAAGACCTCCTTGCCCTTCATCCTGAGCTTGCCGATCGTGCCGGTGGTCGAGGCGCCGCCGTCGACGAAGAGGAGGTCGTTATGCCGGCCGTCGGCGTGCAGCTTGGTCGCGAGCACCCCTTTGTCCTGGGCGTCGACCGAATGGAGCAGGACCGCGCCGGCGCCGTCGCCGAACAGCACGCAGGTAGTCCGGTCCTCCCAGTCGAGGATTCGGCTGAACGTCTCCGCGCCGATGACCAGGGCGTAATCGGCCATTCGGCCCTTCAGCATGTTGTCGGCGACGGACAGGGCGTAGAGGAAGCCGGTGCAGACGGCGGAGACGTCAAAGGCGATGCAGTCGTTGATTCCAAGCGCGGTCTGGACCCGAGTCGCGCTCGCCGGGAAGGTCTGGTCCGGAGTCGCGGTGGCGAGGACGATCAGGCCGACCTTGTGCGCCGGCACCCCGGCGGCGGCCAGCGCCTTTTCGGCCGCTTCGGTGGCGAGCGTGGCCGTGGTCTCGCCGTCGGCGGCGATGTGGCGGGCGTGGATTCCGGTGCGCTCCACGATCCACTCGTGGCTGGTCTCGATCCGCTCCGCGAGCTCGGCATTGGTCACCCGCCGCAGCGGCAGCGCCGATCCGGTGCCCAGGATGATCGAACGGCGGCTCATTTGGCGGCGATCTCCGCCCGGTGCCGGGCGATGTTGTCGAGATCCTCGATGATCTTGCGGGTCAGGTCCTCGCGAACCATCCGGGCCGCGACCCGGATCGCGTTGGCGACGCCCTTGTCGGTGGCGCTGCCGTGGCTCTTCACGACCAGGCCGTTCAAGCCGAGGAAGACCGCGCCATTATGGTTGTTCGGGTCGAGATGGTGCTTGAGCAGCTCGGTGGCCGGCCGCGAGATGAGGAAGCCGATCTGCGAACGGATCGAGCTGGTGAAGGCGCGGCGGAGCAGATCGGTGACGAAGCGGGCCGTCCCTTCGAGCGATTTCAGGGCGATATTGCCGGAGAAGCCGTCGGTGACGACAACGTCGACATCGCCTCGGGAGAGCTTGTCGCCCTCGATGAAGCCGTCGAAGCGCATTCCGAGATAGTCGGCTTCGCGAAGGATGGCGGCGGCCTCCTTGAGATCGTCCGTGCCCTTCAGCTCCTCGGTGCCGATGTTGAGAAGCTGCACCCGCGGCTTGGGGAGTTCGAGGACGACCCGCGCATAGGCCGCGCCCATCACCGCGAACTGGACGAGGTTCCTGGGGTCGCACTCCGTGTTGGCGCCGAGATCGAGCATGACGAGGTCGTTCTCGCCGAGCGTCGGGAGAAGGGCGGCGAGGGCGGGGCGGTCGATGCCCGGCATGGTCCGAAGCGCCAGCTTCGACATCGCCATCAGGGCCCCGGTATTGCCGGCGGACACCGCGGCCTGGGCGTCTCCGGCCTTCACGGCGGCGATCGCAAGGCCCATCGACGTAGTCTTTGCGCGGCGGATCGCCTGGCTCGGCTTGTCCTCGGCGGTGATGACGTCCTCGGCGTGGACGATGTCGCTGACCGCTCGAAGATCGTCATGCCTGGCGAGCTCGGCCCTGAGCTTCGACTGGTCGCCGAACAGCAGGAAGGACATATCGGGACGGCGGCGAAAGGCGCGCGCGGCCCCGGCCAGCATCACCTCGGGGCCGACATCGCCGCCCATCGCGTCGACTGCGATCCGCGGCCCGCTGCCCACCTATGCCGTCTCCCGAAAGTCGTCAGGGGCCGTCTTACGCCTCCACAGGCCGGATTTCACGCCCGTTATAATGGCCGCAGGCCGCGCACAGATTGTGCGGCAGATGGAGCTCGCCGCAATTCTTGCATTCCTGGTAGTTGGCCGGCTTCAGCGCGTGATGGCTGCGGCGCATGTTGCGCTTCGACGGCGTTGTTTTTCTTTTGGGGACGGCCATCCTGGCACCTGTTCTCGACTAGGGTTCTTGATGTGGCGAGCACATTGCCAATGGTCAACGGCGCAGGTGGCCGCTGGCCGTGCGGCCGGGTGCTCGCGTGAGCGGTGCCGCCTATAGCGGATTTCCCTGTAGTTGCAAGCTCCGCCGCCGCGTGCCACGCCCGGCTCGCAACAGGGGAGGCTCGCCATGATTCTGCCGATCACGCTCACCATCGCCGGCGCCGCGGCCTTGCTCAACATCTGGCTTGCGCGGCGGGTCGGGCAGATACGCATCTCGGACAAGATCTCCATCGGAGACGGCGGCAACCAGGCGCTTGCGGCCCGAATGCGGGCGCAGGCCAATTTCGTCGAATATACCCCCTTCTTCCTGATCCTCCTCGCGCTGATCGAGCTCGGCGTCGGATCCAGGACCTGGCTGTGGGTGGTTGCCGTCGTCTACATCCTGGGCCGGATCGCCCACGCCTTCGGAATGGGCCGGCCTCAACCGGACCGGCTGCGGCTGCGCATGATCGGGATCATCGTCACCTTCCTCGTCCTGCTCGGACTCGCCCTCTACGCGATCGCACTCCCCTATCTTCACCGGGAACCGGCGAGGGTCACCTATGCCGCGGACTCATCCTGGACGTCCGGCGGCGCGAAGCTGAGCTGAGCGAAGCGCCAGGCAGAACGCGGGCCCGCGGGCCGCCGTTCCTATCCAGGCTCAGCTTCCCGGCGAAGGCCGGGACCCAGTCCGTCCGTTCGCGCCGCTGGGCCCCGGCCTTCGCCGGGGAACTAGACTTTGTCCTGGCGAAGCAGAATCGTCACCCCGGACTTGATCCGGGGTCCACCTTTTTCTCAAGCCCAGTGGAGGAAGAAGGTGGATGCCGGATCAAGTCCGGCATGACGAATGCCTCACTTCCATCACAATAGGACAAACTCTAGGCTCCCGCCAGCACCCGGTCGGCGACGAAAGGGTTGGTGGCCCGCTCCCGGGCGAAGGTGCTCATCGGGCCGTGGCCGGGGACGAAGGCGGTGTCGCCGCCCAGCGGCCACAGCTTGCCGGTGATCGCGTCGAGCAGGTCCTGGTGGTTGCCCATCGGGAAATCGGTCCGGCCGATCGAGCCCTGGAAAAGCACGTCGCCGACGATGGCGAGCCTGGACGCGGGGTGGTGAAAGACCACGTGGCCCGGCGTGTGGCCCGGGCAGTGATAGACGTCGAAGACCAGCTCGCCGACGGTCGCGGTGTCGCCGTCTTCGAGCCAGCGGTCCGATTCGAACGGATATCCGGGGACGCCGTAGCGGGCGCCGTCCTCGGCGAGGCGGTCGATCCAGAATTTGTCCGCAACGTGCGGCCCCTCGATCTTCACTCCGAGCTCGTCGGCGAGGATCTTGGCCGAGCCGCAATGATCGATATGGCCGTGGGTGAGGATGATCTTCTCCACCGTCACCCCCTGCTGCGCGGCAGCGGCCTTCAGGCGGTCGAGATCCCCGCCCGGATCGACGAAGGCGGCGCGCATCGTCTTGGTGCACCACAGAAGGGTGCAATTCTGCTGAAGCG
>DATHBY010000282.1:0-2462 GCA_035295885.1 Allosphingosinicella sp. | reverse complement strand
ATCTTCCCAGCCGCCGAAGAGGCCGAACCAGAGCAAGGGAGCCGCGCCGTCATCCGCGGAACGCGCCAGCGGCGCCAGCTTCGGCTCGAGGGCAAGGCCGGCTTCGTAGGCCATGAACCCCGCCGCATGTCGCCCGCGCAGCCGCTCGAGCGCGGGCGCGATTTCGTCCGCCAGCCGGGCCTCGACCGTTTCGGCCGGGCGCCGGTAAAGCCGGGCCCGTCCTTCGAACTCGAGCAGCACGAACGGCTCTCCGGCTTGCCAGAAGCGCTGCGGAGGCCCATTTGCCCGGGCGTCAGGAGAGTCTTGCTTGGTCACCAGCGTCTTCGACCTCTTCAAGATCGGGGTCGGCCCGTCGAGTTCGCACACGATGGGGCCGATGACGGCCGCGTGCCGTTTTGTCGAGGCGCTGTCGCAAAAGTCCCTGCTGGAGCGGACCGAGCGGGTCGAGGCGGAGCTCTACGGATCGCTCGCCCTGACCGGCAAGGGCCACGCTACCGACCGCGCCGTCCTGCTCGGCCTGTCCGGGGAGCGCCCGGACCGGATGGACCCTGACGCCGCCGACACCCTGATCGAGACGATCCGGACGGCCGGCCGCCTTCGCCTCGGCGGACGCAAGGAGATCGCCTTCGACGAGCCGCGCGACCTCAAGTTCCTCCAGCGCGAGCGCCTGCCCCATCATTCGAACGGAATGCGCTTCACCGCCTTCGACGGTGCCGGCGAGGTGCTCGAGTCGGCCGTTTCCTATTCGACCGGCGGCGGCGCGGTCGTCGACGAGACGGCGATCGCCCGCAACGCCCCGCCCGAGGGCTTCTGGGACATTCCCTACAATTATCGCTGCGCGGACGAATTGCTCGCCATCACCGACCGCGAGAACATCAGCATCGCCGAGATCGCCCGCGCCAACGAGCGCTCCGCCCTTCCCGACGAGGAGATCGACCGCCGCCTCGCCGCGATCGTCGAGGCGATGAGCAAGTGCATCGACCGTGGCATCGGCCGCGACGGCATCCTCCCCGGAGGCCTCAAGGTGAAGCGCCGGGCCCCCGCCCTTCACAAATTGCTGATCGAGCGCGCCGAGCGCACCCTGTCCGATCCGCTCACCGTGCTCGACTGGGTCAACCTCTGGGCGCTGGCGGTGAACGAGGAGAATGCCGCCGGCGGCCGGGTCGTCACCGCGCCGACGAACGGCGCCGCCGGAATCGTCCCGGCCATCCTTCGCTACTACCAGCGCTTCACACCCCATTCGAACGACGAGGGCGTTCGCACTTTCCTTCTCACCGCCGCGGCGATCGGCTCGCTGTTCAAGGAGAATGCCTCCATCTCCGGAGCCGAGGTCGGCTGCCAGGGCGAGGTCGGAGTCGCCTGCTCGATGGCCGCGGCGGGGCTGACGGCGGCGCTTGGCGGCACTCCGTGGCAGATCGAGAATGCCGCCGAGATCGGCATGGAGCACAATCTCGGCCTCACCTGCGATCCGGTCGGAGGCCTGGTCCAGGTTCCCTGCATCGAGCGCAACGCGGTCGGAGCGATCAAGGCGATCGAGGCGAGCCGCCTCGCCCTCGTCGGCAATGGCGACCATCTCGTCAGCCTCGACCAGGTGATCGAGACCATGCGCAAGACCGGCCTCGACATGAACGATCGCTACAAGGAGACGTCGCTGGGCGGGCTCGCTGTCAACGTCGTCGAGTGCTGACGGCTCCGTCATCCGCCGCCGTCACCCTGAGCTAGTTTCAGGGTCCAGTTCTCCCCCCGCGAGGCGGCTCGGCCCTGGATGCTGAAACAAGTTCAGCATGACGATCAACGACTTGTCCCGGAACTGCGCCCGTCCTAGCGTCCCGCCGCCTTCTGCCCGAGGAATCACCATGCGCCTTCGCCCAGTCCTGCTCGCCGCCGCCGCCTTCCTCGCCTCTCCCACCCTCGCAGCCGTGGAGAAACCCGCCGCGCTCGTCGCCGACGGAATCCCCGCAGTTCCCGACGATCTCGCCGAGCGAACCCGCCCCTATATGGAGTTCCGAACCGCCGGCCTTCAGGGCTGGAACCCCGCCAGGCGCTCGATCGCCGTCACCACCCGCTTCGGCAACACCGCCCAGGTCCACGAGGTTTCCCGCCCGCTCGGAATGCGCCGCCAGATCACGTTCGAGGCCGACGCCATTTCCGGGGCCAGCTACTCGCGCGGCAAGGGCGACGTGCTCGTCATCCAGAAGGACGTCGGCGGAAGCGAGTTCTGGCAGCTCTACGTGATGGAGGGCGGCCGCCTCAGGATGATCACCGACGGCAAGAGCCGCAACTCCATCAACAATTGGAGCCACGACGGCCGCTGGCTCGCCTACACCTCGACCCGCCGCAATGGCTCAGACAACGACATCTACATCGTCGATCCCCGCAACCCGGCGGGCAACCGGCTGCTCGTCCAGGTGAAGGGCGGCGGCTGGGGCCTCTCCGATTTCGCACCCGATGGCCGCAGCGCC
>DATHBY010000281.1:0-10627 GCA_035295885.1 Allosphingosinicella sp. | reverse complement strand
AAGCCCTCGACGAGGCGCAGCCCAGCCGCACTCGCGGACATGGCCTGAGGATCGCGCTTTTTTCGGGGAACTACAATTGCGTAAGGGACGGCGCCAACAAGGCGCTCAACCGGCTCGTCGCCTTCCTCCTCAACGAAGGGGCCGCCGTCAGAATTTATTCGCCGACCGTGGCCAGGCCCGCCTTCCAGCCGGCGGGTCATGTGGTGTCGGTACCGTCGGTCGGCATTCCCGGCCGGTCGGAATACCGGCTGGCACTCGGGCTGACGCGATCGATCCGCGAGGACATAAGCCGCTTTCAGCCGACCCACTTCCACCTTTCGGCCCCCGATCTCCTCGGCAGGTCCGCACAAAGGCTCGCCAGGAAGCTCGGCCTGCCGGTGATCACGAGCCTC
Source organism: Allosphingosinicella sp. (assembly GCA_035295885.1). GTDB lineage: Bacteria > Pseudomonadota > Alphaproteobacteria > Sphingomonadales > Sphingomonadaceae > Allosphingosinicella. The sequence goes on along the minus strand of DATHBY010000281.1, from coordinate 10,235 downwards.
CACACGCGGTTCGAGGCCTATCTCGAATATTACGGCCTGCGATTCCTCGTACCGGCGGCCGAGCGGCACCTGAGATCCTTCTACGCGGCCAGCGACTGCGTGCTCGCGCCCAACGAGCTCATCGCCGAGGAGCTGAGAGACAAGGGGCTCGGCGGAAGCGTCCGAGTCTGGGGACGCGGAGTCGATCAGGAGCTCTTCTCGCCCGGCAGGCGCGACCTGGAGTGGCGCCGTGCGCAGGGTTATGCGGACGACGAGGTGGTGGTGATGTTCTTCGGGCGGCTGGTGCTCGAGAAGGGACTTGCGGTCTTCGAGCAGACGGTCCGGGAGCTGCATGAGCGCGGGCACGCGATCCGTCCGCTGATCGTCGGCGATGGACCTGCCCGGGAGTGGCTCGCCGCACGGCTGCCGGACCCCGTCTTCACCGGTCACCTCGAGGGCGCAGCGCTTGCTCGCGCCGTCGCCAGCGCGGACATCCTCGTCAACCCGAGCGTGACGGAAGCCTTCGGCAACGTGAATCTGGAGGCCATGGCGGCAGGAGTCGCGGTCGTGAGCGCCGACGTCGACAGCGCCAGGGCCCTGATCGAGCCGGACGAAAGCGGCCTTCTCGTGTCGCCGCGCTCTCCTTCGGCCTATGCGGAGATGGTCGATCAGCTCATCGCATCGCCCGAGCGCAGAAGCGGGCTCGCGATGGCCGGGGCCGCGGCTGCGGCGACATATAGCTGGCCAAATATTCTCGAGCCGGTTCTGGACATCTACCGGAACAGCCCTTTCTGAGCGGCCGCAGGCGCGCTGGGCGAGGGCCGCGCAGAAGCGTCGAGCGACTGCGGCAATGCGGCGGGACAGGCCTCGACGCGCAGCTTCTGCAGCCCGGGAAAGGGGCGTCCCCCTGCCCTGCCCTGCTCGGCGCCCCGACCTCAGACGAGGCTCCATTCGCGTTCGAGAACGGCATAAAGCACTTCATCGCTCCAATGCCCCTCGTCGCGCTCCCACCAGCTTTCGATCATTGTCGCTTCGTGCCGAAACCCCAAGCGTTTCAGGAGGGACCGGCTCCGCTCGTTGTCCGCCGCCGTGATCGCGATCGCACGGTGCAGCTTGTGCTCGCGGAACAGATGGCCGATCAGGGCCGAAAGCGCCTCACCGGCCGCACCGCGTCCCCACCATTCGGGATGAAGGCTGTACCCAAGCTCGATCTGCCGCGGTCCCGGACCCTCGAAGTTGACGCCAACGTCGCCGATCACCGCTCCGAGCTTCGATTGTATCACATATTGGTGCCAGCCCGGCTCCTCACCGGGCCGGCGCGACTCCATTTCGGAATACATCGCACGGGTCTCTTCGAGGGTTCGATCGCTAACGCCCTGAAACTCCGCCACACGCCGGCGGATGTCGTAAAGGACCTCGGCGTCGGAAGCGCGTACCGGACGAACGATGAGACGAGCGGTTGCGATGGCCACAGCTGAAATCCCCTTCAAGTGAGGGAATGGAGTAGCCGACCGGCGTCTTCGGGCAACGATCTTTCGAACATCGTGCGAATTCAAAGGATCACAGCTTTTCAAGGAATCAGCAGCTCAGGGTCGGCTTTCAACGTCCGGAGATTCAAACCTCAGCCGGAATGTCGCTCCCCGCCGGCTGGGCACCAGCCGAACCTCGCCGCCATGGGCGCGCATGATTTCGCGCGTCAGGTGGAGCCCGAGACCGCATCCCTCGGCGTTCGAGCTCCCGCGGGAAAAGGGCTCGAACAGGCGAGGCTGCAAGGCCGCCGGCACCCCCGGCCCCTCGTCCGTCACATCGATCGTCCGGTCGGCACCGACCGCTACGCGTATCTGCCCGGTACCGCCGCCATGCGCGACCGAATTGCCGACAAGGTTGGTGATGGCGCGCGAGATCGCATGGGCATCGCCGGTCACGACCACCGGCGTATCCGGCGCCTCCAGCGACAAATCGTAGCCCGACTTGATCGCCGTCGGCGCAAGGTCGGCGACCACGTCCCGGGCAATTGCGGCAAGGTCGACGAGCGAGCGCTCCCGGCCGGACAAGGACAGCCGCTCGACATCGAGCATCTGCGAGACGAGGTGCACGAGCCGCCCAAGGCCCCGCCGCAGCTCCTGCTTGTCGGTTTCGTCCTCCAGCGCTTCGACCCGGAGCGCGACGACCGCCAGCGGAGTGCGAAGCTCGTGCGCGGCGTCGGCGATGAAGCGTTTGCGCCGTCCAAGCTCCGAGGCGAGCCTGTCGAGCGCGGCATTGAACCCGCGCACGAGGGGCAGAAGCTCCCGAGGCGCCCTTTCCTCGTCGAGCCGCCGCTCCGGCTCCTGCGGAAGAATGGAAGCCGCCTGGGCGGCGAGCGGCCTCAGTGCGCGCGAGAGGATGGGCAGCGCGATCAGCATCGCCGCGAAGCCCACGACCGCGATCCAGAACAGGATCACCAGGACTCCTTCGCCCCAGGAGGCGCCCAGGGAGTCGCCGGATCCGAGCGTCTTCGGATCCACCCCGCCGGCGGCGAGGAGAAGGGGGCCGGAGGCGATCCGGCGCCGCTCCACGACGGCGTTGGCCAGCGGCCGCTCAACGCCCGGAACGTAGAACCGCCCCGATTCGATCAGGGGACCGTGTTTCTCCAGGGCCCGTGCGACGGACTCCGGCACCGGGCCGAAGGAGAAGCTTCTGTCGCCGCTTTGGCCGATCAGCCAGATCGCCGGGTTCCGGGAGGCCAATGCGGCGAAGCCTCCGTCGCTCGGCAGCCGGAAGCCGTTTTCCGTCGGCACCAGATCTTCCGCGGCGCGCGAGAGGGCGATCCTGGGGCCCGTGTGGCTGTTGCGGTCGCGATCCGGATCGTCGGTTACGATGATGACCGCCAGGAAGACCGCGATGGCCGCGATATAGACGGAAGTAAACGTCAGCACCGCGCGAAGCGCGAGCGAAGGAGTCCGCCTCAGCACGGCTGGAGCATGTAGCCGACTCCCCGCACGGTCCTGAGCTCCACTCCGGAATCCTCCTCTTCGAGGCGGCGGCGAAGGCGCGAGACCAAAGCTTCCAGGGCGTTCGCCGAGACCTCCACATCGAGCCCGTAGAGCTCGGCTTCGAGGTGCCCCCGCTGGACCACCCGGCCGGCGCGGCGGACGAGCAGCTCGAGCAAGGCGAGCTCGCGGCGCGGCACGGCGATCGCCCGGCCTGCCGAGAGGACTTCGCGCGTGGCGGGGTCCCAGGAGAGGCGGGCGACTTCGATCGTGGCCGGCCTCACCGCCTGCCCCGGGCGCCGGCAGGCCGCGCGGAGCCTGGCGAGCAGCTCTTGCAGAGCGAAGGGCTTCACCAGATAGTCGTCGGCTCCCGCATCCAGCCCGTCGACCCGGTCGGCGAGATCGTCGCGGGCGGTGAGGAAAATGATCGAAGGTGGCGAGACTCTCGACTTCGCGGCCGGGATCAATCCGATTCCGTCCCCGTCCGGAAGCCTCCGGTCGAGAAGGATCGCGCGGTACGGGAACTGGATGACGGCCTCGAAGGCCTCGCCCAGCGAAGCGACGTGGTCCACCGGCCATTGGTCGCGCTCGAGGGCGCGGACGATCTCGCGCGCAAGAGCGGGATCGTCTTCGACGAGCAGGATTCGCGATCCGTCGGCCATTCGAGCTTCCTAGGTCAGTGCGCTGACGCCAACCTGACACGAAATCCCGCCCGAGGGCAGGTTGTCGTCAGCCGAACAGCATAGGCATGTCCCATCCTCGCTCGAGACGATGTGAGCGAGGGCCCTGCGGAGAGGGAATATGCTTGGGCCAGAGCAGGTCAGTCACGCCTATCCGAACGGCAGACGCGCGGTCTGTCGCGCGACTCTGTCGATACCCAGCCTGCTGCTTTGGCTGGCAGCGGTCCTGAGCGTCCTCCTGCCGGCACCCTTCGCCTTGGCACAGGTGCCTCGGCAGAGGCATATCGCCACCGATTTCATCGCCGAGACGCTTCCTCGAATCGCAGGGACGTACGGGAGTCCCGCTCTACATCCATCATGCGCCGGGCAAGGCTCCCGAGATCCTGCCGCAATTGCTCACCGAGTCCCGAATCGTTTCGCTGACCCAAGAGGAGAATTGAGATGAAAAAATGGTCGATCGCCCCTGTGGCAGCCAGCCTGGCGGCGGCTTCAGCCTTGTCGTTCGTCCTCGCGGCGTGCAGCCCGGAGGTCGCCGAAACCCTCGCCGATCTCCCGGTCGGCAAGGCGGCGCCCGACTTCCGGGCCAGCGACGTGAACGGCCGCCCCGTCAGCCTCTCGGATTTCCGCGGCAAGACGGTGGTGCTCGAGTGGAGCAACCCGGAATGCCCCACCGTCGAGAAGCATTACGGGAGCGGCAACATGCAGAAGACCCAAGCGGAAGCGGCCGCCCAGGGAGTCGTCTGGCTGACGATCAACTCCAGCGCGAAAGGCAATCAGGGCCATATGACTCCAGCCGAGGCCAAGGCCTTCACCGCCGGCCAGCCGAGCCGCCGGACCGCCTACCTTCTCGACCCGAAGGGCGAGGTGGGCCGGGCCTATGGCGCCAAGGCGACCCCGCACATGTACGTCATCAACCCGGCCGGCACCCTCGTCTACAACGGCGGGATCGACGACAAGCCCACCCAGGACAAAGCGGACATCCCGGGCGCCCGCAACCATGTGCTGGCCGCCCTGAGCGAGCTGAAGGCGGGCAGTCCCGTGTCGGTGCCGACGAGCCGCGCTTACGGGTGCTCCGTCAAGTACGGTTGAGCCTCGCGCGAACGTTGACTGTCGAACCCTGGAGGACTTGAAATGCGTCTTATTGTGCTTGCTGCAATCCTGGTGGGCGGCCTGATGGCCAGCGCCTGCACGTCGATGGCCCGGCCCCTCCCCACCCAGTCCGCGGAGCAGGCCACCCGCGCTTTTCTCGAGGCTTTCAATTCGCTCGATCCGGCGCGCTTCGACTCCTTCTTCGCCGAAGATGTGACCATGTTCTTTCCCAACGGACCGTTTCCGAAGGAGCGTGTCGAGGGAAAGGCCGCCGTGACCGGAGCCTTCGCACGTTTCTTCGGCATGGCGAAGCAACGGGGAGCCACCCGCCTGGGCATCGAGCCGCTCGATCTGGCAGTGCAGAACCATGGCGGCTTCGCGGTCGCAACCTTCCACCTTCGCGGCGGCAACGGCAACATCGGCCGGCGCTCGATCCTGCTGGGCTTGCAGGAAGGGCATTGGCGAATCGTCCATTTCCACGCCTCCGCCCTCGAAGCCGACAAGTAGGAACGAAAATCGTCAGGGCGGTGCGGGCCGTTCGAATCATCCGGCAATGACTGTTCGACCCCCGTTGTGCCCGTCCGCCATCCCCCCTACCCAGCCGAAAGGCTCATGGAGGCGCGGATGGCGGACACGGTCCAGCTTCATGGGTGGCGATACAGCGTCTACACGCGGATCGCCCGGCTGGCTCTGCTGTCGAAGCAGGTCGAGCATGAGACGATCGAGGTCGATCCGTTCGCCGAGCTCCCGGACGGGTATCTGAAGCTGCATCCGTTCGGACGGGTTCCGGTGCTGACCCACGGGGCGTTCAGGCTTTTCGAGACCGGAGCGATCACGCGCTATGTCGATCGGGCGTTCGAGGGGCGGCCGTTGCAACCGGGGAGCGCCGCGGCCGTGGCCAGGATGGACCAGGTGATCTCGGCCGTCGATTCCTACGCTTATCGGCCGATGGTCCGGCAGGTGTCCTCCCACGCCTTTTTCCGCCCGTTCTTGGGAGAGCCGTCGAACCGCGACGAGATCGACTCGGGCCTGGAAGCCTCGCGAAAGGTCCTGGCGTTCCTGGACGCAGTCGCCGGCGAGGGCCTCGTCCTGAGCGGGCGCGATTTCACCCTTGCCGACTGTCATCTCGCTCCGATGATGGATTATTTCGTTCGGACCGGGGAGGGAAAGGCGGCGCTTTCCTCGCACCCCGCCTTGCAGGGATGGTGGGACCGGATGTCCGTCCTGGACGTCCTGAAGGCCACCGACCCGTTTGCGGGCTGTCCGTAGCTCACTCGCACTTCATCGTCGGCCGGTAGACCTGCATGGCGTTGGTGCCGCTATTTCCGCCCAGGGTGATCCCGCCGCCCGGAAGGAAAATCCGGCCGCCGATCACCGCGCTGCCCTTGAGGCCGTGGACGGCGATCGGGAGGTCCGCAAGCCTGGTCCACCGGTCGGCGCGCGGATCGTAGGCGTAGGTGTTCGGCGTCAGGCCCAGCACGTGCGTCCGCTCGCCCTCGCCGCCGAACACGAACATGCAGCCGGCATGGGCGGCGCCGGTGATTCCGCCGCGTGGCGCGGGAAGCGGCGCGCCTTTGGTCCAGCGGCGGGTCTTGGGGTCGTAGATCTCGACCACGTCGACCCGCTCAGCCATGGCGCCCGGGCCGGTGCGGCCGCCGGCGACGATGATCTTGCCGTTCAGGGCGACCATGGCGAGGTGGTTGCGCTGGGTCGGCAGGTCCGGAAGCTTTTCCCATTTGTCGGTCGCCGGGTCGTAGACCTCGAAGGCGGAGCCGCCGGGCGGGCGGCCGCCGGCTATGTAGATCTTGCCGTCGATCACCGCCTTGCCGCCGCCGCCGCGCGGCGTCGGCATGGCGGAACGCGCGACCCAGCCGCCGACCTTCGGATCGTGCATCCAGACGTTCGCCACGAAGACTTCCGGCTTGCCGGTGCTCGCGCCTTCGATCTCGCCCCCGAGCACGTAGATCCTGTCTCCGACCGCCGCGACATGCGTGTGGTGAATCGGCTGAGGCAGCTTCGGCCCGAGCGACCAGCGGCTGGTGGCCGGATCGTAGACCTGGACGAGATCGGAAGGCAGCCGGCCGGGCGGGTAGCCGCCGAGGACCCAGATTCTGCCGCCGAATTCCGCAACCGCGTGCTCGGAGCGCGGGAGGGGCATCGTAGCGCCCATGGTCCACCCGTCGAACTCCGGAGTCGCACCTACGGGAGGACCCTGGCTCACCCGGTCGTTCCAGGTCTCGCGGAGCTCGCCTGACTCGACAGGAGTGGACCGGTCGGGCGGCGGCGGCGGAGCCGCGGGTCCCGCCACCGCTTTACCCGTAAGCTCGACATTGCGCCCCTCGCGCCTGACGAGAACCGATACGCGGTCGCCCACTTTCAGGCTCTGGACATACTGGCCGATAACCTGCGGCCCGGTGACCGCCCTGCCTCCGACCTGAAGAAGAATGTCCCCGGGCCGAATGCCGATCGCCGCGGCGGTCCCGCCGGGGAGGACGCTTGCGATCCTGGGGCCCTGGGAATCTTCCTCCAGTCCAACTCCGAACCCTACGGGGGGCTGTGCCTTGGCGGCCGTGGGCTGTCCCTGCTGCGCCTGCTGCGCCTGCTGCGCCTGCGCGATGGCCGCGGCCGACAGCGCCATCGCCAGCGCCGCGACGCCGGCAAATGCTCCTTCACCCAGTCTTGCCATCCTGCCCACGGCGCGCTCCTCCCTTCGGGTGCGGGAATGCTGCCACAATGCGAGGCGCCTCACCATAGGCCGAAAGTCACAGTTCCCGTAGCGCGGCCCGCTGCACCTATCGGGATCGCCGCTCCGCCGCGATCCACGCCGCGATGTTCGCCCTCAGCGCCGTCAGCGGGATGGCGCCGCTTTCGAGCACGCGCTGGTGGAACCGGCGAATGTCGAAGCGCGGCCCGAGCGCCGCCTCCGCTTCGCGCCTAAGCGCCATGATCTCGAGCCCGCCCGAATCATAGGCGGTGAGCTGACCCGGCCAGATCGCGACCCGGTCGACGAGGTCGTCCGCCTCCGGCCCACTGAACCGGCCCGACTGGCGGATGAAGTCGATCACCTGCTGCCGGCTCCAGCCCATGACGTGGAGCCCGGGATCGACCACCATCCCGCGCGCGGGCCACAGCCGCCTGGTCATCGGCGCGTAGGGCGTGCGGTAGATGCCCGCTTCCTCCGCGAGCGCTTCGGAATAGCGGGCCCAGCCTTCGACATAGGCCGAATTGCCGGTCAGCTTCGTGATCGGGCTGGTGCCGATCATGTTGGCCAGGCTGATCTGCATATGGTGTCCGGGATAGCCTTCGTGGACGGCGACGATCTCCGCCCCGCCGCGAGTCTCGGTCTGCCAGGTCTCCGAGTTGATCCGGTAGAATGCGGGCAGCGCCGGATCGATCTGGTTCTGGTAATAAGAGCTTCCGCCCGATCCGCGCCGGAAGGCGTCGAACGGCTCCACCCGCATTTCCTGCGCCGGCATCGAGGCGAAGAGCGGCCGGCTGAGCTCGCGGGCGCGGGCGACGACCTCGCGCGAATATTCGATCAGCTCCTGCTCGGAGGAGAAAAGGTTGTCGGGCGCCTTCGCGATCCGAGGGACGATGACGGCGAGATCGTCGGTGCCGAAATGCGCTCGGCCGAGCTCGCGCACCCGGGCGGAATTCGCGGCCACCGTCTGCTGGCCGAGGCGGAACACTTCCTCAGGAGGCCGCGGAAGAGTCGTGTAGCTCCTCAGCGAGGCGCTATAGCATTGCACGCCGTTCGGGTTGGCCGAGACTCCGAGCGCCTCTCTCGCGCGCGGCAGATATTCGTCCCGGAGGAAGTCGCGGTAGCGGCGGAAGGCGGCGTTGACCGGGCCGGCGAGGACGCTCCGGAAGCTCTCCCTGAACGCCGGGTCCTCAGCCCTCGTCGCCGGCGCGAAGAAGGGCAGCGTCTCGGGCCTGGCGGAGACGATCCCGTCGATCTGGCGGATCACGCGCCGAACCACCGCCTTGGGCGCGGAATAGCCCTGGGCGAGGCCGAGCCGCGCATTGGCGATCTCCCGGTCGATGAACGCCGGAAGCGCCGACCAGCGCGCGATCGCGTCCGAGCGCTCGCCCGGGGTGCCGACCGGCTGGTCGCGCGCGACGTTGGAGAGCATATTGAGATGCCAGCCGCCCATGTGGTTGACCGCCCACAGGTCGAACCGGCAGATCCGCGCCTGCCGCTCCGCCTCGAGCCACTCCAGCATCGCGGCATGGATCGAGCGGCGCTGGGGCGTCGTCAGCCGCGCCGGATCGATTCGCCTCAGATCGGCGAGGATGGAGTCGCTCTGCCGCTGGAAGGCGGCGATTGCGGCCTGGCTTCGGTCGGGCCAGCGCCGATGGTCGGGCGCCGGGACGCCGAGGTTATAGGCGGAGGCCGGATTGTAGGAGACCTGCAACGCGACCCTCCGCTCGGCGAGCGCATCCAGAGCGGCATCGGCGCTCGCCTGCGGTCCGCCGGGCGTGACGCAGGCGCTTGCGAGCAAAGCCGCCGACGCGGCCAAAGCGGCTTTCATCTTCCTCACTCTACGTCTCCTCAAAAATCCGCTGCCAGGGTGAGCTGGAAACGCCGTTCATCGATGAAGCGAAAGCCCGAGTTGCTGCCGACCTTCCAGCTATAGACGTCGAAGAGGTTCGTGATCTGCGCCCGCAGCGAGGCCGGCGTGCCGCCTGCGTTGAAGCGGTAGCGGGCACCCAGGTCGAAGATCGTATTCGGCTCGGTCATCAGCTGTCGTCCGCCGAGCTCCGCATATCCGAGGGAGCTTGCCACCTGTCCTCCCTGGCTGGTGATGCCGAGATCGACGGAAACCGAATCGAAGAACGGCAGACGATAATCGAAATTGGCGCGGATGATCCGTCCCGCCGTTCCGACGGGCTTCGGCCCGATTTTGCCAAGATCCGCCGCCTCGCCCGAGACGTCGGCGTCAAGGAACACCGCGCCGGCGACGACGCTCAGCCCCTCGATCGGCTGCCCCGCAAGCGATAATTCTATGCCGCGATGCCGCACCGTCCCGAGCTCCCGATAGAGCCGGTCAGGATCTATATTGAAGTAAGGCTTGCGGACGTCGAAGACGCCAGCCACCAGGCTGAGGCGCGGCAGGATTGCGTAGCGTATACCCGCGTCGCGCTGGCTGGTCCTGAGCGCGGGCGGCGCCGAACTCCGGTTCACGGCGTTCGGCGGGGCGGTCCCGCTTTCTTCCAGGCCGGTTGTGTAGCCTGCATAGGCGACCAGCTTGTCCGTGACGCGGACCGCAAGGGTACCGTTGTAGAGCCATGGGCTGTCCTTCGTCGTGAGCGTCGGCAGACCGGGAATGAACGTGTTCCTCTCGTAATCGGTCTTCTGGAGCCCGAGGCTGAGCTCGGCCACTTTGGGCCAGCGCATTTCATAGCCGATCCCGCCGGTGATCTGCCGAACCTCGTCGCGCGAGAGCGGCCCGAAATTGAAGTCCGGCTTCGCAACGTCGATGGGCTTCCCGATGACGGCCGCGCCGAGGTTCCGCAC
>DATHBY010000280.1:0-3193 GCA_035295885.1 Allosphingosinicella sp. | reverse complement strand
CGGCCTCGTCATAGGGCAGTCCCTCGCGCAGAAGGCCGCCGCGCGCCGTCTCCAGGACCGCCACCTCGACGGTCGGGTCGCGAAGGATCATACGGGCGCTGCGCGGTCCGGTTGCGTCGCCTTCGTGGGTGAGGATGTCGTTGATGTAGACCCCGGTGGTCGAGGTAAGGCCGACCGTGCAGCCGGTGTAGCGCAGGATGTGCTTGGTCATCCGGCCGACGGTCGACTTGCCGTTGGTCCCGGTGATCGCGATGATCGGGATCCGGCTCGAGCGGCCGCGCGGGAACAGCATCTCTATGATCGGCTTGGCGACGTCGCGGGGCGCGCCTTCCGACGGCTCGATGTGCATCCTCAGGCCCGGCGCGGCATTGACCTCGATGACCCCGCCGCCGGTCTCTCGGATGGACCGGCCGATGTCGGGGCAGACGAAGTCCACTCCGCAGACGTCGAGGCCGACGATGAGCGCGGCCCGCCGGGCGATCTCCGCATTGTCGGGATGGATCTCGTTGGTCCGGTCGACGGCGGTGCCGCCGGTGGAGAGATTTGCGGCGGCGCGTAGCTGAACGACCTGGTCCGCCTCCGGGATGCTGTCGGGAGAGAGGCCGGATCGGGCGAGATATTCCTGGACATGGGCGTCGATCCGGATCCGGGTCATGACGTTCTCATGGCCCTCGCCGCGCCGCGGGTCGCGGTTCACCTCGGCGACGAGCTGACGGATGGTGCTGATCCCGTCGCCCACCACCTGCGCCGGAATCCGCTCGGCGACGGCGACCATCTTGCCGCCGACGACGAGGATCCGGTGGTCGTTGCCTTCGAAATATTGCTCGACGATGACATCGCGGCCCTTGGCCTGAGACTGCGCTTCCCGGAAACCGAAGCGCAGCTGCTCCTCGTCCATGATGCCGATGGTGACCCCGCGGCCGTGATTGCCGTCGAGCGGCTTCGTGACCAGCGGGTAGCGCAGCCGCCTGGCCCCGCGCACGGCATCCTCGACGTCCCGGACGACGATCCCGCGCGGCACCGGAACTCCGCTCTCGTCGAGCAGCTTCTTGGTCATGTTCTTGTCGCCGGCGAGGTCGGCGGCGACGAGCGACGTGCACCCCGTGATCGAGGCCCGGATCTTCTGCTGGTGCCTGCCGTGGCCGAGCTGGATCAGGCTCTTCTCGTCGAGCCGCATCACCGGGATGCCCCGGCGCTGGGCCTCGTCGACCAGCGCCCTGGTGCTCGGACCGAGGACCGTGCGGCGCACCGTGCGCCTCAGCGAGTCGAGCCGTCGCTCGAGGTCGAACTCGCCATCCAGCTCGCAGATGCGGTCGAGGCCCTTGATGCCCTGGAGGTCGCCCGGGAGGAGCGAGTTGACCAGCTCGAGCGCGGCGCGGCCGGCCATCAGCCCGACCTTCTCCTCGTTGTAGGCGAACATGACGTTGTAGACGCCGGGCCGGTTCTTGACCGAGCGGGTCTTGCCGCGGGTGGCGCGCGAGCCGGCGAGCGTCTGCAGCTCGAGCGCGACATGCTCGGCGACATGGCCGAGCCATGTACCCTCGCGCAGCCTTTTCTCGAAGCCGCCGCGCACCCTGAGCGAGCAGCCGTGACGGCCGACGCCCGGCAACATGTCGAGCAGCGCGTCCGCGAACCCGGCGATCCGGTTGCTCGGCCATTGCTCGAGCCGCCCCAGGTCGAGCTGGATGCGCACCATCGGCGTGTGGCTGTAATAATGAGGTCCGCGATAGACTCCGACCTCGGTGACGGCCATTCCGGCGGTCAGCTGGTCGGTGCCCGGGTCGCTGCCCGCGCCGAAGAACATGCCGGTCCGGGGGCCGTTATCCTTGGTCTGCGCGTCGGCCACGGGCGCGGACTGGTTCGGGGGCGTCATGACCCGGGCTAAACCCCCGGAAACAAGCCCAAGTTCCGGTAAGAACTTGCTGATCCAGATTAATACGGACGCGGAACGTTGCCTTCAGGCTTCGATTCGAAGCGCCTTGCAGACGGCGCGGTAGGCGACCGATTTGGCCGTGTTCCGATGCGGAAAGGGGCGGGGCGCCGCCGGCTTCAGCCCCGTCCGTCTCAGCAGCCGGTTGAAGCCGTGGGCATAGGCTTCGTTGTAGCTCCATTCCGAACGCCAGGTGATCGACAGGGAGATGGACGGCCCGGGGCCGTTCTTCACCCAGTGCGGCGCCTTGACGGGCACGTAGATCGCCTTGCCCGGCTCCAGCTCGAACGCTTCGCCCCGGCCCGCGAACTCGTCGCGCCACGGCAGGTTGCGATGGCCTCCCTGATGGAAATCCTCGTGCCGCTCGCCCGGGGCGAGCGCTTCGTCTCCCGCGGGGAAGACGGTCATCGTCTTGCTGCCCCGTATCTGGAGCAGGATGTTGTGCTCCGGATCGAAGTGGAACGGGGTGACCGCTCCGGGGGAGGAGACGAAGACGAAGCCCTGCATGTGCAGCATCTCGCCCGTCGCCTGCGCCACCAGCGGCCGAAGCGGCGCCAGCGCCTCGTGGAGGAGCGCTCGATAGGCCGGGTCCTGCTCGATAAACTTCAGCACCATCCACGAACCGCAATGTTCGATCGAGCGGATCGTCTCGGCGGCGTCGAGGCCGTTGGCCGGTATGTCCGCCGGATCGAGTCCGATCGGCAGGTCGCCGCGATTATATTCGGCGTCGACCGGGCGGATGCGCTGCGACAGGCCGACCAGGGCGTCGAGCGTCAGCAGCTCATGGCCGCAAAGGCCGTGCCCGAGCAATCCCGGCCGCTGCGGGTACAGGCCGCCGAGCGCGTCGAGGGCATGGTCATCGAACGAACGAGTCACTTTGCTCTCCCGATCATGCGCTTGCCCGACGCCCAGCCCGCCTCGATCGCCCGCCATCCGGTGAAGGCAAGCCGGCGGCGGGCGCCGGCGAGCGGGACGCTGAGCCGAACGATCGTGCGCCGCTCTCCCCACAGGCTGTCGATCATCGGGTGGTTCTCGGCGGCGCAGCTGTCCATCCAGTCGATGTCGCCGCGCGCCAGCAGTTCGAGATTGTCGAGCTCGAGCAGCACTCCGGGCGAGAAGCGCGCATAGGCCTCGTCATAGGCGATCTTGAACGAGAAGCTGCCGGGCGGCGCGAGGAAGTTGATCAGCATCGCGATCGGCTTACCGTCGAGGTCGAGCCGCCTGATCTGCAGCCGTCCGGCGGCGGCCGCCGAACTCAGCGCC
>DATHBY010000279.1:0-2059 GCA_035295885.1 Allosphingosinicella sp. | reverse complement strand
GTGAAGCTCCTCGAGCGCAAATGCGCGATCCTCGCCCGAATTCGCCAGCAGATGCGGATCAGGGCCTTGCTGGAGGTCTGGCTCTACGTCCACGTCCCCGTCACCTTCGCTCTGATCGCCGCTCTCGCCGCCCATATCGTCAGCGTCTTCTTCTACTGGTAGGCGAGGGTGGCCTTCCTCCTCCGAACCGTCTCGCACAGCGCCGAAGGGCGCGAGATCGTGCGAACCCGGCGAGTCGAGGGGGACCGGCTCACCATCGGCCGCGACCCGGGCTGCGACGTCCACCTGACCGATCTCGCAGTCGCGCTCCGTCACGCCACCGTCCAGCGGAACGCCGGCCGGCTGGACGTCGCCGTCGAGCCGGGGCTCTCGGTCGAGCTCAACGGCCGCAAGGCCTCGCTCGGCGAGATCGAGCTCGGCACCGGCGGCGACCTTGTGATCGCCGGCCATGCCCTGCGCTTCATGCCGACGGCCGCCGGGTCGGACGAGATCGCCGTCGCCATCGAGCGCACCGGCGAGGGCGAGGTGAAGCTGGACATGAGCGCCGAGCGTCTGTTCACGCTCGCGCCGGTGCTTCCGGGCAAGCGCGTGCTGGCCTGGCTGCTCGCCCTGCTCGTGCTCGGGATCGGCCTCGCCTGGCCGATCAAGGCCTATTACGACCGGCGGGAGCGCGCCGAGACCTTCGCCCGGTTCCATGCGGACGAGCTCTGGTCCTCGGGCAGCCTCTCGCAGGCCCATGCCGGGCTGAAGTCCAATTGCACCGCCTGCCACGTCAAGCCGTTCGAGGCGGTTCGCGACACTGCCTGCAAGACCTGCCACAGCCGGGTCCACGACCATGCCGATCCGTTCCGCCTCGCCCGCGCCCGGCCGGACCTCAGCCGCTGGCGCCGGATCGAGCTCGCCTTCAAGGAAAAGTTCGACATCCCCCCGGGCCGCTGCGTCGAATGCCATACCGAGCATGAGGGCAGGCAGCAGATGCCGGTGACCGCGCAGCGTTTCTGCGCCGATTGCCACGGCGACCTCAGAAAGAAGCTCCCCGACACTCCGCTCCCCGACGCCGGCGATTTCGGCCGCTCGCACCCGGAGTTCCGGCCCGTCCTGATCGCCGGCTGGAGCGGCGAGCGCGCACGCCTCGAGCGCCTGTCGATGGCGCAGCGGCCGCTGGAGGACAGCGGCCTCAAATTCCCTCACGCCCTGCATTTGTCGCGCACCGGCGGAGTCGCCCAGATGGCCCGGCGGCTGAGCGGCTCCCACGGCTTCGGCCAGGCGCTCGAGTGCAAGGACTGCCACGATCCCTCGCCGGACGGCGCCCGATTCCAGCCGGTCGATATGGAGCAGGATTGCGCCATGTGCCACGACCTCGCCTTCGACCGGAGCGGCGGCATCGTTCGAACGCTCCGCCATGGCGAGCCGGCGCAGGTGGTGGCCGAGCTTCGCGACTATTACCGCGGCCGCGCTGCGCCGAGGCCGTCGGTGCTGGCGCCCGCGGCGCGGCGCCGCCCGGGCGACGCTCCCGATCTCCACAACCGGATCCAGTTCGCCCGCGGCCCGGGCAGCGCCGAGCGGGCGATAAGGGGCGTCTTCTCGCCGGGCGGCGCCTGCTTCGATTGCCACCGGGTCGAGGCTCCGCCCGCCGGCTCGCTGAGCTTCCGGATCCGGCCCGTCGCCTTCCCGGTCCGCTACCTCCACAAGGGCTGGTTCGACCACCGCGCCCACGCCACCCAAAGCTGCTCGGCCTGCCACTCCGCCGAGCGCTCCAACGCCGCTTCGGACCTGCTCATCCCGAACCTGGCCAGCTGCCGGACCTGCCACGGCGGGGAGGGCAGCTCGAAACCGGTGCAATCCTCCTGCGCGATGTGCCATGATTACCATATGGACGCCGGGGCGCCGTCGATGCTGATCCGCCGGAAGGTGAGGGGCAAGAAGCGCGATACGGCCGTGGCCGAGGCCCGGCGCTGATGCTGATCGCCCAGATCACCGACATCCACCTCGGCTTCGAGCCCGGCAATCCGGACGAGCTCAACCGCCGGCGGCTGGACTCGGCCTTGCGCACCCTGAG
>DATHBY010000278.1:0-5199 GCA_035295885.1 Allosphingosinicella sp. | reverse complement strand
GGACGCGTGTTCAGCCGCGCCTTCGGAACCATCGCCAGCAATCCGGCGGCGACGCTCGGAATCGCCTTCCTGTTCTCGACCCTGCCGTCCCTGCTCTGGTCGTACGCCGCACAATATGCCGCAACCGACGCCCCGGCGGGCCTGGACAATATCGCCCTCATCGGGATCGGGATCTTCAGTTTCGTCGTCACCATCCTGCTCTGGATGATCGCCCAGGCGGGGCTGGTACGGGCGACGGTGGCCTTCACCGAAGGGGGCAGAGCGAGCCTGGCGGAGTCGGCCATGGCCGGCCTCCAGGTCGCCCTGCCGCTCTTCCTGCTCCTGCTGCTGAGCGTCATCGCGCTCGTCCTCGGCTTCGCCCTGCTGATAGTGCCGGGCGTCATCCTCTACGTCATGTGGTCGGTCGCCGCGCCGGCGCTCGTCGAGGAACGGCTCGGCCCGGTCGAGGCGCTGGGCCGCAGCCGCTACCTCACGAGCGGCGTCCGCTGGAAGATCTTCGGCTTCACGCTCGTCATGCTCGTCCTCTACTGGCTGTTCACCGCCGTCGTCGGACTGATTAGCCTCATGTCTTACGGCGGCCTCGACGGGTTCCAGGCCAGCCAATCGGCCGGGCCGTCGTCCCCAGACCTGGCGATCACCGGAATCTCCTCGACGATCACCGCCGCCCTCTGGGGTGTGAGCCAGTCGTCGCTCTACATCGAGCTTCGCGACTGGAAGGACGGGCCCCGGACCGAGGCGCTCGCCGACATATTCAGCTGACTCCGCGGGCCGCCGCGGTTGACCCGGTATCGGGCCGGCCCTAGGGAATTTGCGCGCGTCGGGCCCTTAGCTCAGTCGGTAGAGCAACTGACTTTTAATCAGTAGGTCGCTGGTTCGAACCCAGCAGGGCTCACCAGGCTTCCCTGTCACGGCTTGCCGCCGACAAGGCTCCGCCCAGGCATCGGCACAGGGAGCCGCCGACGGGCAGCGCGGATCGTTGCGGATGCGTCAGCAAGCCGCGGATTCGAACTCCGAAGGGGTGACCATCGACTCGCGGCCACATTGCCTCGCCTTGAGCTGGAAGGCTTCAGCCAGCGCCCGCCGCCGCGCCTTGCCCTCCGGAGTCAGCGCCCGCTCGGCGGCGCGCAGCTCCTCGACGGCCCGCCGGGCATAATATCTCTCGTTCGATTCCATTCACCGCTCCCCCCCGACTCGAACGACTAACATGAATCAATTTCGACTCCGAATCGATTTGACGCAAAACCGGCACGGACTGGACAGCCGCCGTCCCGCGCGCGCAGGGAGCGGCGATGGCGAGGCTCACCTTCCCCTTTGCGATGGCGCTGCTCGCGCTGACCCTTGTCGCCGCCTTGCTGCTCGGCGGCCCGCAAACCCGGATGGATCCCGATCTGCTGGCGGCCTTCTCGAACCCGGCGCTGGTGCCGGCGGCGCGCTTTCTAACCCACCTCGGCGACGTCACCACAATGCTCGCCGCCGCCCTCCTCTTCGCCGGCTGGCTCCTGATCCGCGGCCACCGGCGTCGTGCCATCCTGCTCCTCGTCATCGTCATTTCGGAGCGCCTGCTCGTCGAGGCGATGAAGAACGTCTTCGACCGCGCCCGCCCCGATCCGCTGGGCCATGAGGTCGCCGTCCACAATCTGGCCTTCCCGAGCGGCCATTCGGCCAATGCGATGGCGGGGTGGCTCGCGATCGCGCTGCTTGCCACGGGCCCGCGGCTTCGGCTGCCGGCCATCGCTCTGGCGCTGACCGTCGCGTTTGTCACCGGCCTGTGCCGGCTCGTTCTGCAGGTCCACTGGCCGAGCGACGTCGTCGGCGGCTGGGCGTTCGGAGCCGCGTGGACGCTTCTGCTCGTCCGGGTCTTCGGAACCGCTCCTCCCGCGCGGCATTGATTCGCCCGACAAGGAGAAGCTCATGACCGACCGCAACGACCGCGGCGCGGACCGCGCCGAGACCGCCCGCCGCACGGACGACAGCGACACCATCGACAAGATGGGGGACGCCCCCGCCTTCGGCGGCTCGCACGGCGGCAACCTCCAGCGCGACATCGGCAGCCGCGACGAGGTCGTCGACCAGGTCGGCGACGGCGACGCAGTGACCCGGGTGCGCGACGGCGACAAGCCCGAGCAGGCGGATCTGCCGAGGTTCAATCCGAAATAGTCAGACGCGGCGGAACACCAACGTCAAATTGTTCGCCGGCATCTCGATGAGCGTGTCGAGGCGCAAGCCGTTCAGGCCCGCCTCGGCCTCCACGGTCTCGAGTCGCCGCAGTCCCCATTCGCCGTTGCGGGCTTTCAGCGACTCGTCGAAAACCTCGTTGCTCGGAGCCGTCGGTACGCCCGAACGCCGGTATGGGCCGTAAAGGATGAGCGGACCGCCCTGCGGAAGCAGCCGCCCGGCCCCGCTCATCAGCCCCTCGGTCGCCGTCCACGGGCTGATATGGACCATGTTGATGCACAGGATCGCATCCGCCGCGTCGACCGGCCAGATTGGCGATGCCGCATCGAGCGATAGCGGCTCGAGCAGGTTGAGCAAATCCGCCTCCTCGCGCCAGGCTGAGATCGAGGCCAGGGCTGCCGGATCCGGATCCGTCGGTCGCCACAGCAGGTTCGGAAAAAGCCCGGAGAAATAGGCGGCATGCTCGCCCGTGCCGCTGGCGACCTCGAGCAGAGTCCCGCGCTCCGGCAGCGCCTCGCGAAGCACCGCCGCGATCGGCTCCCGGTTGCGCTCGGTGGCGGGGGCGCAAAGCTTCATTCCTCTTCTTGTCCCCCCGTCCAGTCGTACCGCCGCGAGAACAGGCCGATGGTGAGCGGAAGAGTCGCATAAGCGAAAGCCGCGAACGTGCCGAAGCGGGTGAGCGACAACAGGATTGAGACGATTCCGGTCGCCGCGAGGATCAGCCAGATCGCCACCTCGCCTTTCGCCTGGGCGCGGCCCTCGCGATCGAGGCCGCCGTCGCGCCACGCCTCGGCGAACAGGGCGGCGAGCGTCAGCGACATCAGAACGAAGCCGGTGCCGTAGACGGCGAAGAGGCTGGCGAGGCTGCCGCGAAAGCCGCCCCCCTGCCCGGTGAAGTAGATCGCGGTGGCCGCCGCCATGGCCCGAAGCGGCTGGATGTAGATCAGGACCAGGAAGACGAGCAGCAAGGTCAGGCACATCGAGCGCCAGTCGCCTTCGCCGCGCAGCCGGCGCCAGCGCACGTGCGCGAACCAGAACAGCACCACGATCGCGAAGCCGAAGGCGAAAGCGGGAATGTCGCCGAGCGCCCGCAGCAGCGCGTTGAAGTCCGCCGGAGCGCCGGCGCCGCCGATGACGAGCAGGCTGACCGCGAACGCGAAGGCCGCGTCGGTGAAATTATCGAGCCGGCTGGTCATCATCAGCTCACCCCCTCCCTTGGACGACCGCTCATCCTGAGTAGCCGTTGAGCTTGGCGAAACGGCGTATCGAAGGACCGACCTTCGATACGAGGCTTCGGCTTCGCTCAGCCTCTACTCAGGATGAGCGGGAGAAGCGACTCACCGGCAAAGTACTCCGCCGCTTCCGCCCGGCCGGGCTCCTTCCAGACGAGCACCGGCTTCCTCGCCGCCAGCGTCTCGTCGAGCCGCCGCCGCGGGGCGTGGACCGGCGCCGCCTTCAGGCCCTGGTCGCCCGCTTTGGCCCGCTCCGCCACCGAGCGCAGCGCGCCGATGAACTGGTCGAGCGCCGCCTTCGATTCCGTCTCGGTCGGCTCGATCAGCATGGCGCCGTGGACGACCAGCGGGAAGTACATGGTCATCGGATGGAAGCCTTCGTCGATCAGGCCCTTGGCCAGGTCGAGGGTGGTGAGGCCGCCGGCGAAGCCCTTGTCGCTGAACAGGGCCTCGTGCATGCACGGCCCGCTCTCGCCGAACGGAGCGTCGAGCAGGTCGTCGAGCCGGCGAAGGATGTAATTGGCGTTGAGCACCGCGTCCTCCGACACCTGCCTGAGGCCGTCGGCGCCATGGCTCATGATATAGGCGAGCGCCCGGGTGAACATTCCCATCTGGCCGTGGAAGGCGACCATCCGGCCGAAGCTGGAGCCGTGATGCTCGCCCGCATTCTCCTCCTCGACGAGGGCGAAATGATCGCCCTGCCTCTCGACGAAGGGAAGCGGAGCGAACGGGGTCAGAGCCTCCGAGAAGACCACCGGGCCCGAGCCCGGCCCGCCGCCGCCATGGGGCGTCGAGAAGGTCTTGTGGAGGTTGATGTGCATGGCGTCGATGCCGAGATCGCCGGGCCTGACGCGGCCGACGATGGCGTTGAAATTGGCGCCATCGCAATAGACGAGGCCACCCGCCTCGTGGACGGCGCTGCTGATCTCCGTCATCTCCGGCTCGAACAGCCCGCACGTATTGGGGTTGGTGATCATCACCGCCGCCACGTCCGGCCCGAGCCGGGCCTTGAGCGCGTCGAAATCGACCCGGCCGCGAATCGTCGCCGGAATGCTCTCGACCCGGTAGCCGACGAAGGCGGCGGTCGCCGGGTTGGTGCCGTGGGCGCTCTCCGGCACGAGGATGACCTCGCGCGCGTCGCCCCGGGCCTCGAGCGCCGCCCGGATTGCGAGCAGGCCGCACAGCTCCCCGTGCGCTCCGGCCTTGGGGCTCATCGCGACGCTGTGCATTCCGGTCAGTTCGACCAGCCAGCCGCCGAGGCGCGCGATCACCTCCAGCGCCCCCTGTACCGTGTCGACGGGCTGGAGCGGGTGGATGTCGGCGAAGCCCGGCATCCTCGCGACCCTCTCGCAGAGCCTGGGATTGTGCTTCATCGTGCACGAGCCGAGCGGGAAGAGGCCGAGGTCGATCGCGTAATTCTGGCGGCTGAGCCGCGTGTAGTGGCGGACGGCCTGCGGCTCCGAAAGCCCGGGCAGCCCGATCGGCCGGTTGCGCTCGAGCCCGGCCAGGCGCCCCGTGGGCCCGCTCCCCGCCGGCTCTATGTCGACCCCGCAGCCGTCCTCCTCGCCAAGCTCGAAGATCAGCGGCTCCTCGAGCATGAGAGCGCGGTTGCCGGTGTAGGTGGGCGGAGCGCCTTCGGCGGCCTCGGGCCGGGTCGGGCGTCCTTCGCGGTTCATGCTCATGCCAGCGCCTCCTCGAGCGCGTCGGCGAGCGCTTCGACATCCTCGGCAGTGGACGTCTCCGTCACCGCCACGACCAGCCCCCGCTCAAGCGCCTCGGCTCCGGGATAGAG
>DATHBY010000277.1:0-11619 GCA_035295885.1 Allosphingosinicella sp. | reverse complement strand
ACAACAAGCCGGGCTGGGCGGCCCGCTTCCGGGCGGTGATGAGGGGGAAGAAGGGAAATGCCGCTTGATCTCCCCCGTCACCCCAGCGAAAGCCGGGGTCCATCCGGCCTCCGGCCATGGCCTTGAATCAGAATGGATTCCAGCTTTCGCTGGAATGACGGGGTAAGCGTATGTGCGGAATCATCGGCATCGTCGGGCGCGAGGAAGTGGCCGAGCGGCTCATGCAGGGCCTCAGGCGGCTCGAATATCGCGGCTACGACTCGGCCGGCATCTGCACCATCCTCGACGGCGCCCTCGAGCGCCGGCGGGCCGAGGGCAAGCTCGACAATCTCGCCGCCGAGCTCGCCGCCAATCCGCTCGCCGGAAGGATCGGGATCGCCCATACGCGCTGGGCGACCCATGGCGCTCCGACGGTCGGCAACGCCCATCCGCACATCGTCGGCGGAGTCGCTCTCGTCCACAACGGCATCATCGAGAATTTCCGGCCTCTGCGCGAGGAGATGCAGGCCGCCGGGCGCACCTTCCAGTCCGAAACCGACAGCGAGGTCGTCGCCCATCTGATCGACCACCAGCTCGAACAGGGCAAGAGTCCGAGCGACGCGGTGGCGGCCGTGCTCCCCCGCCTTCACGGCGCCTTCGCCATCACCATCCTCTTCCGCGACCATCCCGGAATGCTGATCGGCGCCCGAATGGGCGCTCCGCTCACCGTGGGCTATGGCGACGGCGAGACCTATCTCGGCTCGGACGCCCTCGCCCTGGCCGGCCTCACCCAGCGCATCGCCTATCTGGACGAGGGCGACTGGGCGGTGATCACCGGCGACGGCGCGACCATCCACAACCGCTCCAACGAGCAGGTCGAGCGCGAGATCGTCACGTCCGGGGCGTCCAGCGCGGTCGGCGACAAGGGCAATCATGCCCATTTCATGCAGAAGGAGATATTCGAGCAGCCGATCGTGGTCGCCCAGACGCTCTCCTCCTACCTTCGCCCGTTCGAGCGCAAGGTGGCGCTGCCCGCCATGGACGAGGATTTCGCGTCGGTGCCGCGGGTCACCATCGTCGCCTGCGGAACCAGCTTCTACGCCGGGATGGTCGCCAAATACTGGTTCGAGCAATTCGCCCGGGTCCCGGTCGAGCTCGATATCGCGTCCGAGTTCCGCTACCGGGAGCCGGTGCTCGAGCCGGGCGGGCTCGCCCTCTTCATCTCGCAGTCGGGAGAGACCGCCGACACGCTGGCCGCCCTTCGCCACGCCCGGGCCGAGGGCCAGCGAATCGCCGTCGTCGTCAACGTTCCGACCAGCTCGATGGCGCGCGAGGCGGACCTGCTCCTCCCCACCCATGCGGGGCCCGAGATCGGAGTTGCCTCGACCAAGGCCTTCACCTGCCAGCTCGCGGTGCTTGCGGCGCTGGCCGCGAAATTCGCCCGCGACAAGGGCCGGATCAGCGAGGCCGAGGAGCAGGAGATCGTCGACCACCTTTCCGAAGCCCCGGCCGCGATGAACGCCGCACTCGACCATGACGAGGAGATCGCCGCAATGGCGCCGCTGATCGCCCAGGCCCGCGACGTCCTCTATCTCGGCCGTGGCGCCGATTATCCCCTGGCCATGGAAGGCGCTCTCAAGCTCAAGGAGATCAGCTACATCCACGCCGAGGGCTATGCCGCCGGGGAAATGAAGCACGGGCCGATCGCGCTGATCGACGACAACGTCCCCGTCATCGTGCTCGCTCCGAGCGGTCCCTTGTTCGAGAAGACGGTCTCCAACATGCAGGAAGTCCAGGCCCGCGGCGGCAAGGTCGTCCTCATCTCCGACGCCGAGGGCCTGAAGGCGGCGGCGGACGACCGCCTTATCGCGACGATCGAGATGCCGAGGGTCCACCCGCTCATCGCGCCCCTGGTCTACGCGATCCCGGTCCAGCTGCTGGCCTATCACGTAGCGGTGGTGAAGGGCACGGACGTCGACCAGCCGAGGAATTTGGCGAAGAGCGTGACCGTGGAGTGACGCGCTGAGCACCCGTCGATTCCCCGTTCCTTCGAACCGGGCGTGACGACGCCGTCGCCAACCACCATCGCGCAGCGCTACGAGCGCGGGAGAAGCTGAGGTTCCGGAGGCCGGGATGGCACGCCCACTGGTACACGGCGGTGCCGCGGCGGAACGACGGTTGCGGCAAGCAATATCCGGAAAGGCTTTACTGGAGATTGCACGCCCGCCGCGGTGTGATATTGTCGGTCTTTCCGGTCGTGGGGACGGAACATGGAAGATGGCTACGACTTTCCGCCGGTGCGGCGACTGCGCGTCTATGCGTTCGACCCTCAGGCCTCGATGCAGATCGACACGGCGGGGATAAACGTCGCCACCATCGAGCTGCCCTGGGAGCAACGATTCGAGCCCGCCCTTGAGCCCGGCCCGGTCAACGAATATCTCGAGGTCATCGACGTCGACCCGGTGAGCGGCCAGTTCTACGAGCCGGTCGACCTCAATCACCCCTTCGTCCTCGCGCAGGACGGGCTTGCCCCTTCGGAAGGCGATCCCCGCTTTCACCAGCAGATGGTCTTCGCGGTGGCGATGAAGACGATCAACGCCTTCGAACGGGCGCTTGGCCGGCGGGTGCTGTGGACTCCGCGCTGGACCGGCAAGAAATATGAGCAGGTGCCGCGGCTGCGGGTCTATCCGCACGCCCTGCGCGAACCCAACGCCTATTACAGCAAGGACAAGGTGGCTTTGCTGTTCGGCTACTTCCGAGCCTCCACCCGCGAGGCCGGAGCGAACTGGGTGTTCACCGCGCTGTCGCACGATGTCGTCGTGCATGAGACCACTCACGCGATCCTCGACGGCCTCCATCGCCGTTATTCCGAGCCGACCAGCATCGACAGCCTCGCCTTCCACGAAGCCTTTGCCGACATCGTCGCCCTGCTGTCGCACTTCACGCTGACCGAGGCGGTCCGCCGGGAGATATCCGCCCATGGCGGGCGGCTCGACCAGCGCACTTTGATGACCGGCCTTGCGCGCCAGTTCGGAGTCGCCACCGGCCGCAAGGGCGCGCTCCGCGAAGCCGTCGACTCCAAGCTCGACGGCAACACGCCCGACCACACGCAGATCGAGTCGCTCACCGAGCCGCACGCACGGGGCGCCGTTCTGGTCGCCGCGATCTTCGAGGCGTTCCTCACCATCTTCCAGACCCGCTCGGCCGACCTCCTGCGGCTGGCCGACGTCTCGGTCGATCGCCGGGTGCATCGGGACCTGCATCCCGACCTCGTCAACCGGTTGGCGCGGGAGGCTTCCAAGTCGGCCGACCACGTCCTTCGGATGTGCCTGCGCGCGCTCGACTATCTGCCGCCGGTCGACGTCCGCTTCGGCGAGTTCCTGCGCGCCATCGTCACCGCCGATCACGACCTCGTGCCGTTCGACCGCCTCGGCTACCGGCTCGCCGTGGTTGAGGCCTTTCGCCGCCGCGGAATCGTCCCCGAGGGCTGCCTGTCGCTGGCGCCCGACAGCCTGTTGTGGGAGCGGCCCGAAAGGGAATTGACGCTCAAGCATCTGCCGCCGCTAAGGCTCGATCCGGCCCGGGACCGCGCCGAAGCCGCCGAGCATGCCGAATTCAACCGCTTCAAGGTGCATCAGTGGCTGGTCGAGGCGATGGACCGCGGAGGAGTCGGCCCGGACTGGGAGGACGCCTCGGGGGTGATCTTCCCGTCGAAGGATTGCGAGGTTCCGCGGACCATCTCTCATTGGCCCGACCGGGAACCGAGAGTGAAGATCGAGGTGCATTCGGTCCGAACCACCCGCCGCACCGGTCCTGACGGGCAGGACCAGCGCCAGCTCATCGTCGAGATCGCCCAGAGACGCCGAGGCTTCTACGATCCCGAGGAGCAGGAGCGGGAGGAAAAGGCGTCCGGCGACCCGCTGGCGGAAAATTTCGTCTTCCGCGGCGGCGCGACTTTGATCTTCGACCTGCGCGAGCGCAAGCTGCGCTACACGATCCGCAAGCGCATCAACGACGCCGACCGGCTGGAAGCCCAGCGCCTGTTCCTGCAGGGCGGCGAGGCCGGCGCCCTTGCCGCCACCTATGGCGAGAGGCAGCGCGCGCGCGAGCCCTTCGCGATGATGCATCGGGGGGAGATCTGACATGCCCGAGGTCCAGGACCAGGTCGCCGTCCGTATGTATCGGGGCATTCTCGGCGACTGCTTTCTGGTCACCGTCGCCGAGAAGGGCGAGCGCAGGCACATCCTGATCGACTGCGGCGTGTTGCAGAGCGTCATCTCGGGCGACGACATGATGCTTAAGCTGCCGCAGGAGGTCACCCGCGCGATCGGCGAGGAGCGCCTCCGCAAGGTCCAGGCGGGCGGCGCCCAGATCCGGCGCGTGGCTCAGGACGTGTCCGATTACATCAAGGCCAATGGCGGCCGAATCGACCTGCTGGTGCTGACCCATGAGCATTACGACCATCTTTCCGGCTTCGCGCTCGCCTGGAACGTCTGGAGCGACGCCGAGCTCAAGATCGACAAGCTCTGGCTCGCCTGGACCGAGGATCCCGCCGACGCCCAGGCCAAGGCGCTCTACGCGCGCTTCGCCAAGGGGAAGCAGGCGCTCGCTTATGCCGCTCAGCTCGCCGACAATGACGCGTTCGCGATGGACGATTCGCTTCGCGACGCCGCCGCCCTCGCCGCCTTCATCGGCCCGGTCGACGCTCCCGGCCTCCCCGCCGCCGCGGTCGACCCGGACAATCCCAAGGCGCCGCGGACGATGAACGACGTCATCCAGCGGATGAAGGCGAAAGTCGGTCCGGAGGGGACCCGCTACCTCGAGCCGGGCCAGGTGATCGACAGGAGCGAAGGCGCCGGCCTCAAGGCTTATGTGCTCGCGCCGCCGCGCGCGCAGGAGCGCCTGGACCGCGATCTGCCGGGCAGCAAGGAAAAGAATACCATCTATCTGACCGGTCACGACGAGGCGGCCGCGGTCGCCAGCGCGGCTCGAGCACAGCTTCGGATGGCGGGGATGCTCGGCGCCGATTCGGGCGGCGCGGCGCTTCCGGCGGCCGAGCTGTCGCAGGATTCCGTGCCCTTCGCCCGGCCGCACCGCCGGCCCTATCCGGCCGAGGACTATTCCTCGGAAAGCGAGGACCGAGCCAAGCTCCGCCTCGCCTATGAGGACAAGGCCGAGGAGGTGCGGCGGATCGACGGCGACTGGACGGCGGCGGCAGGCGCTCTGGCGCTGAAGATGGATTCCGACACCAACAATACCAGCCTCGTCCTCGCCTTCGAGCTGCCCGACGGGCGAGTCCTGCTCTTCCCTGGCGACGCCCAGGTGGGCAATTGGGAATCGTGGGGCGACCAGACCTATCCGTCGGCCAAGTTCCGCAAGGAGGGCGATTCTCCGTCCCAGACGATCGACGAGATCCTGCGCCGGGTGGTCTTCTATAAGGTCGGTCACCACGCCAGCCACAACGCCACGCTCCGCACCCGCGGGCTCGAATTGATGACGGACCCGCGGCTCAGCGCCGCGATCCCGGTGGTGGAGGCGGTGGCGGCGGTGCAGGGCCCCGGCAAGAAGGTCCCCGGCAAGGGCTGGAAGATGCCTTACGGCCATCTTCACAAGGAGCTCCAGCACCGCACCGAAGGGAGGATCGTGCAGGGCGACGGGGATCCGGAGGCGGAGCGCCAGGCCTTCGCCGCCCGGGACGCCGGAGTCAGCATCGCCCATGAGGATCCGGCGACGGGCGGACTGTGGGTCGAGCTCTCCTTTCCGCTCAACCCCGCGCCGGGCGGAGCGGCAGCCGGCGTCAGGAGAGGCCAGCCGGCCTAGAGTTTGTCCTATTGTGATGGAAGCGAGGCATTCGTCATGCCGGACTTGATCCGGCATCCACCTTCTTCCCCCACCGGGATTGAGAAAAAGGTGGGCCCCGGATCTAGTCCGGGGTGACGATTCTGCTTCGGCAGGACAAAGTCTAGCCCTCGCCGAACCCGGCCATTTGCCCTGCAAGAGCGCGCTGGAAAGCCGGCCGCGATTCGCACCGCGCCAGCCAGGCTGCCAGCGCCGGCTGCCGACCGACCAGATCGGTGTGCCGCAGGATCCTGAGCACAGTCGCCATCATCAGGTCGCCGACGGTGAATCGGGCGCCGTCGAGGAACGGACTTTCGCCGAGCGCCGCCGACAGCTCGGCGAGGCGCTTCTTCACCGCGTCTTCCGCGCCGGGACGGCGCAGCTTCGCCCATTCCTGATCCGCGTAGAACAGGTCGATGCCCGCCAGGTTCTGGATCGGCGGCTCGATCGTGTTGAGCGCGGCGAACAGCCATGTCACGGCGCGCGCCCGCGCCGCCGGGTCCCCGGGCAGCAGATTCTCGCTTCGATCGGCAATACGAAGCACGATCGCGCCCGATTCGAACAGCTTGAGACCGTTCTCCTCATAGGCCGGCACCTGCCCGAACGGCTGCCACGCACGATATTCGGCGCTGTCCTTCTCGCCGTCCCCGACCAGCTTCGCCTCGTAGCGAAGCCCCGCTTCCTCGAGCGCCCAGCGCACCCGCAAGTCCCGCACCAGCCCCTGGGCAAAAGGGGGCACGGACTTGAAACCGGTGACGGTGATCATGCTTTACCTTTCGACGATGGCGATGAAGCCCCCGGCCTTGTCGGGTGGGAAGAGAGGTCAGGTCAACACTCTTCCCAGTGACTGAGGTCTCTCTCCTCCGTCATTCCCGCCCCTCTTGCGCGTCGTTCCCGCGCAATCGGGAATACGGCGCGGAATCCGAACCGGATTCCCGCTTTCGCGGGAATGACGGGAAATATCGAAGGCTAGACTTTGTCCTGCTGAAGCAGAATCGTCACCCCGGACTTGATCCGGGGTCCACCTTTTTCTCAATCCCGGTGGAGCAAGAAGGTGGATGCCGGATCAGGTCCGGCATGACGAATGCCTCGCTTCCATCACAATAGGACAAAGTCTAGGCCTCGTCCCCCGCCGCTTCCCAGGTGCGCTTCAGGTCCTTTCGGATCGACGGGCCCGCCAGATGGGCGTCCACCGATTCGTGGCGCTCGCCCTTGAGGGCCGCGGCGATGGCCGGCAGATTGTCGCACTGGCCTGAGCGGGCAAGCTCGAAGGCGCGCTCGACGGTGGTGGGGCGTTCACGGTCGG
Organism: Allosphingosinicella sp.; assembly: GCA_035295885.1. Taxonomy (GTDB): domain Bacteria; phylum Pseudomonadota; class Alphaproteobacteria; order Sphingomonadales; family Sphingomonadaceae; genus Allosphingosinicella. The sequence continues at coordinate 4,496 of DATHBY010000277.1, read as the reverse complement.
GGGGCATGGTCATTTCAGCGTCTCCCTGCGGCGGCGGCGTCAAGCCTGAGGCGGGCGTAGCGGTCGGCGTTTCCCAGATGCCCTTCCCGTTCCGCGCCGTCCGTGACGCGCGAGGCGAGCCAGCGCGCTCCGGTCTCGAGCTGCTCGTAATAGCGGGTGTCGGCGAGCGGCGGCAGCGCCGGTGCGGGCGGGGCCGCTTCCGGGGCCGCCCAGGGCGCCCGGACCGCCGCGGCGGCGGCCTTGGTGCTGTAGCGGCCGGCGAGGTCGAGATGGACGAGCCGCGCTTCCGCGCTCGCCGCCCGCCGCGCATTGGCGGCCGAGCTGCGTTTTCGTCCAAGCCAGTAGGTCTGTTCCATGGATAAGCCTCCGCGCTGCAAGCGGGAGCCCTGAAGTCTCCCTGTCACGCGATGCTTGCGGGCACGATCAGGTGATGCGTGCCGCCTAGCAGGTCCGCCGCGACAAAGCGAGCGCCGCGCCCCTTCACTGGCACAGGCGCTTCCAGGCGATCTCCATCACCGTTCCGGCCTCGATCGCAAGCGGCTGCTGCCAGGCGGCGGTGTAATCCTCATGCTGGGCGATCGTGCCGTCGGCATTGTATTTGCGGGCCGCGGTCGGAGTGATGGTGCGGCCGGGGCAGTCCACCCGAAGGCGGTAGGCGTCCAGGCTTGGCGCCTTTTCGCCGGGATTGGAGAGCCGGAACCAGCCCTCCCGCTTGTCGACGTTCATCACCACCGAGGTGATGTCGATGGCGATGCGCTGGCCGGTGTCGGCGGCGCCGAGATCGACCCAGCGCAGGGCCTGGGGCGGAGCAGCGCCGGGCTGCAGGCCGGGCGTAGTGCCGGGCATAGTGCCGGGCGTCGCGCCCTGCTGCGGTGTGGCGGGGCCCGGGACCGCGGCCGGAGCGGCGGCGGCGGCCGTTGCGCCGCAGGCGTCGAGGGTCGCTTTCACCTCGGGGCCGACCTTGGGATCCTGGACCAGGCCGGCGACGTAGGCCAGGTCGCGCGGAGTCAGCGGATTGCCGGCCCTGGGCTCGAGCCGCCGAGCGAGGTCGGCGAGTTGCCGCAGCTGCCAGACACTGAGATTCTTGGTCAGCCGCTCGCCGACGCAGCGGCTCTGCCCGGCGGTGATGCCGTAGCGGGGCAGCTGGGGCGCGATCAGGCTGTCCTTGTCCTTCCAGTAATCGGCCGCATAGCCGGCGCAGCCGGCGAGCAGGGCAAGGGGCAGCAGGGCTGTTCCGATTCTACGCACTTTACGCCTTTTCGCTGGCGGCCTCGAGGCGCGATAGCCCAAGCGGAGCGGCCCGTGAAGCCCGCCGCTCACGCGCGCCGGCCGGGCGTCCGCCGCTCGTCGCGGGCATAGACGTCCCTTTGCAGAGCGAGCCCCCGGGCGGGATCCGGCAATGCCGTCAGATAGGTGATGTAGACGGGCACCGGCTGGGGCAGGTCGACCCGCTGCTCGGGGGCCGAGCCGGCCGGGCGCGGCTCCGGGCCTCCGAACAGGAAGCGGGCGAGGCGGGGCGCGTCCTCGAGCCGCACGCAGCCGGAGCTGATCCGGCGGTCGGATCGGGCGAACAGGCTCTTGTCCGGGTAATCGTGCAGGTAGATTCCGAGCCGGTTGGGAAGCATGAACTTCATCGCCCCCATCACATTGGCGCCGCCGGGCCGCTGGCGCATGCGCAGGCTGGTCTTGCCGCTCGCCACCGCCTTCCAGTCCACCTGCGACGCGGAGATCACGCGCGGCCGGTCGCTCCAGTCGGAGAGCAATTCCATATTCTCTCGGGCGAGGATGCCGGGGCCGGACTTGAGCACCCTTTTCGCCCGCTCGCGGCCGAGGTCGGGCGGAACGTTCCACCAGGGATTGAGGGTCACATAGCGTATGTAGCCGGCCATGGTCGGGGTCTGCATGTCGGGCTTGCCGACAATCACCCGCATCGGCCCCTCGACCTTGCCCCCGTCGATCATCCACAGCCGGGCCGAGGCGGAGTCGACGATGACGTAGCGGCCCGGAAGCGCGGGAATGAGACGGGCTCTATCGAGATTGGCGCGGATCGCCTTTTCCTCCGCCGCGGAGAGGCGCGGTCCGGCGGCACGGCGGCGGGCGTAACCGCGGCTCAAGGCCTCGTAGAGGGGGTTCATCGCAGTCGCTTCCGCGAGGTGGCGAGCGAGGTCCGGAGCGTCGGCGGCGGCTTCGAGCAGGGCGCGCGGTTCGGGCGCCGCCGGGGCGAGCTCGTCATCGACCCAGGTGACTCCGGCGCTGCCGCTCGCCGGCACCCGGAGGTCCCGGACGAAGGCGGGATAGGCGCGGGAAAGCAGCAGGTCGGCCCGGGCGCGGGCATTGGGGTCGCCCGATTTCGCGGCCTCAAGCGCGGCGGCCAGCTCCGCGGCGCCGTACAGCTCGGGATCGAGGCCGTGGTCGGCGGCTCGGGCGATCTCGGAAGCGAGCCGCAACGCCTCCGGGCGGGGCCCCTGCCGGTCTACCCAGATCGGGCGGCTGCCTCGGTCGCGGTAGAAGGCCGCGATCTCGGCGGAGACCTTGACCGGCCGCAGGTCCACCGCTGTCCTGGGCGTGGCGGGCGCGGGGGCGGCGGGCGCGACGGCGTTCTCGCAGGCTGCGAGTGGCAGCAGCAGGGCGCAGGCGAGGAGCGATCGCGAAGACATCGACTCGGGCGATAGCATGGCCGCGCCCAGGCGCTAAGTCCCAGATAATGCGAGGTTCCGCATTGGGACGGCCATTATCCTCCCCGCGGCGAAGCCGTGAGGAGGGGGACCCACCCGAACGGTGGTGGAGGGGTAGCTGCCACTGGCCTGCGCCATCTACCCCTCCACCAGGCTGCGCCTGGGCCGCCTCCCATCTGACGATGGGGAGGATTTATTTGCCGGCCAGCGAGGACCCTGCGCCGTTCGCTCCAAGCAGCTTCAGAGCCACCTGGAATTCCCTGGCGGCGGCGCGCTGGTTGTTGGCTCGGCACAACGCCTCGCCGGTGCGCAGGCGCCGCGAGGCGTCCTTCGCGACCCCTGGCTCGGCGCCGGCGAGGGCGCCGCGGATCTGCTTCGGCATAGCATCGCAGCGGGCATCGGCGGCGGAAGCCGGGGAGGCGGCGAGGGCGAGCGTGCCGGTGAGGACGAGTCCGGCGAGAGTGACGATGAAGCTGCGCATGATCTGATTCCTTCCCTGGATGTGGGATCGAGATAGGCGCGCTGGATTTCTTTTATAATCGGCTATAATGTCGATGGGCCATGAAGCAGGAATACACAATCGCCCGGAACCAGCTCGACGGAGTCGAAGCTTTCCTGCGAGTAGCCGAGAGGCGCAGCTTCCGGGCCGCGGCCGACGATCTCGGCCTCTCCCCTTCCGCGATCAGCCAGACGATCCGTGCGCTCGAGGCTCGAGTCGGAGTGCCGTTGCTGACCCGGACCACGCGCAGCGTCGGCCTCACCGAAGCGGGCGAGCGATTCCTCGAGCAGGCCCAGCCCGCCTTCGCCGGCCTGACCGCCGCCTTCGAGTCGGCCCGAAGCTTCGGCGAGAGGCCCGCCGGCCTGCTCCGGCTCAACGTCCCGCGCGCCGCAATCCCCTTCCTGGTCGAGCCTGTGATGAAGGGATTCACCGGTGCCTATCCTGAGGTCGAGGTCGAGATATGCGGCGAGGACGAGTTGATCGACCTGGTCGAACGCGGCTTCGACGCGGGTATCCGGATGGGGGACTATCTGGAAGCCGACATGATCGGAATCCGCCTGACCCCGCCCTTCCGATTGGTGGTGGCGGGCTCGCCCGATTATTTCGCGAAGCACGGACGGCCGTCCCTCCCGGCCGACCTGCGCCGCCACCGCTGCATCCGCTCGCGGGCGCCGACCACCGGGGCGATCTTCCGCTGGCATTTCGACTTGGCCGGCCAGCCGCTCGAGATGAGCGTGGAAGGGCCGCTGATCGTCAACGATCTCGACGTCGCCAAGGCCGCGGCCCTGCGCGGCGTCGGCCTCGCCTATCTAGCCGAGCCCCTGATCACCGAGCACCTCGCCGCCGGCCGCCTCGAGCTCGCGCTGGAGGAATATGCCGCCTGGTCGCCGGGCGCCTATCTCTATTATCCGAGCCGGACCCAGATGCTTCCCAAGCTTCGGGCCTTCATCGACTTCATCCGGGAACACCGCCCGCCGGACCGGTTCCTGCAGGCCGCGGGCACGTAGAATCAGCGCTTTGCAATTAGTGTCTGACACCAGTTATCGTTTGGGCAGGGTGAGGGCGGCCCTCAGCCCTCCCTCGCCCGGTTCCACAGCGTCAGCAACCCGCCATGGGCAAGCGCCACCGCGTTGGCGATGGCGAGGCCGAGGCCGGCGCCGCCGCTCTCCCGGTTGCGCGAGGTTTCGAGGCGGCGGAACGGCTTGAGCACCTCTTCGAGTCGCCCCTCGGGAATTCCGGGGCCCTCGTCCTCGACCCTAAGCTCGATCTCGCCCGGGCGCTCCGCCACCGTCGCCGTCGGGCGGCCGATCGCCGGCCCCTCG
>DATHBY010000276.1:0-2285 GCA_035295885.1 Allosphingosinicella sp. | reverse complement strand
TCCGGAATCGGCGGCGGCGGCTTCTTCGTCTATCACGACGCGGCGAAAGGGCGGGTCTTCACCTATGACGGGCGTGAGAAGGCGCCGGACGCCGCCTCCCCCACCTGGTTCTTCGGCCAGGACGGGAAGCCGCTGCCCTATCGCCAGGCGATTCCCGGCGGGAAGAGCGTCGGAGTCCCCGGCAACATCCGGCTGATGGCCCTCGCCCATGGCCGCCACGGCAGGATGCCCTGGGCGAAGCTGTTCGAGCCCGCCATCCGCCTCGCCCGCGACGGCTTCGCGCTGACGCCCAGGATGCGCAATGCGATCGGTAATAACCGTGAGCTGTCGGGGATGACCGCCTGGGGGCGCGGCCACCTCTTCGGACCGGACGGGGAGCCGAAGGCGGTCGGAACGGTCCTTCGCAACCCGGAGCTTGCGCAATTGCTCGAACAGGTGGCCACGCGGGGGCCGGACTATTTCTACGTGGGCCCGGCGGCGGAGGCGCTCGTTCGAACCGTCCGCGCCGCCGCGCGCAATCCTTCGCAGATGGTGGCCGGCGACCTCGCCGCCTACGAGGCGAAGGAGCGGCCGCCGGTCTGCGCCACGTACCGGCGCTACCGGATCTGCGGGATGGGGCCGCCCTCGTCGGGGGCGACGACGGTCTACGCCACCCTGAAGCAGGTCGAGCGGTTCGACCTTCGAGGTCTGGGCAGGGACAATCCGGTCGCCTGGCATTTGATCGGCAATTCGATGCGCCTCGCCTTCGCCGATCGCGACGCCTATCTCGCCGATCCCGACTTCGTCCGGGTGCCGGTGGCCGGCCTCATCGACCCGGCTTATCTCGCCGACCGCTCGCGGCTGATCTCGACCGACCGGGCGATCGACAAGGCCCTGGCCGGCAAGCCGCCGGGCGCGCCCCGGGTGACGGCGGCGGCAGCGATCGAGGTGCCGTCGACCTCCCACATGGCCGCCGCCGACGGGGCCGGAAACGTCGCTTCGGTGACCTCGACCATCGAGGGGCCGTGGGGCTCCGGGCTGACCGTGAACGGCATGTTCCTCAACAACGAGCTGACCGATTTCAGCATCGCCCCGGAGATCGACGGAGCGCCCGTCGCCAACCGAGTCGAGGGCGGCAAGAGGCCGCGAAGCTCGATGTCGCCGACCATCGTCTACGGGCCCGACGGCAAGGTCCGGCTCGCGGTGGGTGCGGCCGGCGGGCCTACGATCATCGCCCAGGTCGCCAAGGCGATCATCGCCGTGATCGACTGGGATCTGAGCGCCCAGGAGGCGATCGCCCTTCCCACGATCTTCGCGCCCGGCGACACCTTGATGGTCGAGCGCGGAACGAGCCTGGAGGCCATGATCCCGGCGCTCCAGGCGCTCGGCAACAAGGCGGCGCCGATGAACCCCGGGTTCAAGGCGAACGCGGTCGAATGGGTGAACGGCGGGTGGCGCGGGGGCGCCGATCCGCGAAGCGAGGGCGTGGCGCTCGCGCAGTGAATCCGGGAGTGGCCATGCGGGAGCTCGAACATTTTCCAAACCTCGTCGCTATGTTCTTCACGCGCGCCAGGGAGAAAGGCGACTCGCCCTTCCTGTGGGCGAAGCGCGAGGGGGCCTGGCGTCCGGTCAGCTGGCGCGAGGCCGCCGACCAGGTCTGCTCGCTCGCCGCGGGGCTGAAGGCGATCGGGCTGAGGCCCGGCGAGATGGTCATGCTGGTCTCGGAGAACCGGCCGGAATGGTGCATCGCCGATCTCGCCATCATGGCGGCCGGCTGCGTCACCGTCCCCGCCTACACGACCAACACCGAGCGCGACCACCAGCATATCCTCGACGACAGCGGCGCCAGGGCCGTCATCGTCTCGTCCCAGAAGCTGGCCCGGCCTTTGCTTCCGGCCGCGATCCGCTCCAACAATTGCGAACATGTCATCGGAATCGAGGCGCTTCCGGGCGGCCAGTCCGGCAACGTCTGCTTCCACGACTGGAAGACCCTGATCGCCGCCCACAAGCCCGACGTCGCCGCCTGCACCGAGGCGGCCGCCAGGGTGACCCGCGACGATCTCGCCTGCATCATCTACACGTCGGGCACCGGCGGCGCCCCGCGCGGGGTGATGCAGCATCACGGCGCCATCCTCCACAATGTCGAGGGCTGCGTCGAGGTGATCGCCGAGGATTTCGGGGTGGGGGAGGAGGTGTTTCTTTCCTTCCTTCCGCCAAGCCACGCCTATGAGCACAGCGGCGGCCAGTTCTTCCCGATCGGGATCGGCGGCCAGATCTATTATTCCGAAGGGCTGGAGAAGCTCGCT
>DATHBY010000275.1:0-3459 GCA_035295885.1 Allosphingosinicella sp. | reverse complement strand
TCCAGCCCGCCGCCCGCTGGTAAGCGGCGGCTTCGGCCGGCGGCGTGTCCCGCACATCTAGGGTCAGCGTCCGCGCGAACAGCCATTCGCCGCGAGTCATCCAGAGCGGCACTCCGAAGCGGTCGGTCAGCCAACCGGCGAGGCCGATATGATCGGGGTGGAAATGGGTGCGGATCACCCGGGAGACCGGCCGGCCGGCGAGCGGACCCTCGAACAAGGCTTCCCAGGCTTCGCGGCAGGGCGGGATATCGAGGCCGGTATCGACCAGCGCCACGCCGTCCCGGTCGTCGAGGATCCAGACGTTGATGTGCCGGAGCGAGCCCGGGATCGGCAGCCGGGCCCAGGCCACCCCGTCGGCGAGGGCGATGAGCTCGCCCTCGGCGGGGCCGCGACGGCCGAGCGGGTAGGTCAGCCCCTTGTGGCTATAGGCCTCGCCCGGATCGGTCAGGGAGACGTCCGGGCTGGCCGGCTCGGCCGTCGATTCAGCTCTTGAAGAGGTCATCGGCCGTCGGTTCGCGCGGGGCGGCTTCGCCCGCTTCCTCGGCGGCATGGGCAGCTTCGGCCTCGCGGGCCGCGGTGTCCCGCTCGCGCCGGAGCTCCTCGATCAGGGCCTCGCGGTCGCCGGCGAGACGGTGGTCGGTCGGCGCCGGCTCGATTCCGGCCGCCTTGGCGGCCTTGGCGACGAGCGCATCGAGCTCGCGCTGCGAGCACAGGCCCAGGGTCACCGGGTCCTTGGGCTGGATGTTGGCGATGTTCCAGTGGCTGCGGTCGCGGATCGCGGCGATGGTGGTTCGGGTGGTGCCGATCAGCTTGCCGATCTGGCCGTCCGAGATTTCGGGATGGTTGCGGATGATCCAGGCGATTCCGTCGGGCTTGTCCTGGCGCTTCGAGACCGGAGTGTAGCGCGGCCCCTTGGTGCGGCGGGTCTGGTCCGGCTCCTTCTGGATTCGAAGGCGGTAATCGGGATCGGCCTGGCCGCGGTCGATCTCCTCCTGGTTCAATTCGCCGGCGCGGATCGGATCGCGCCCAGTCAGCTTGGTGGCGGCGGTATCGTCGGCGATCGCCTGCACCTCGAGGATGTGTAGGCCGCAGAATTCGGCGATTTGCTCGAAGGTGAGCGATGTGTTGTCGACCAGCCAGGCAGCGGTGGCATGGGGCATGAGCGGCTGAACCACGGGCGTCTCCAGAAACAAGAAGGGCCGCCCCTTCCCGGAGCGGCCGTTACGTAGGCTGCGATCTAATGCAGCGTGCGCCGCAGGGCAAGGCGAATGCCGCCGCTGCGCGCAGCGAAGCGTCGCCCCCTTCTTTTTTTACAGGGCCGACATCCGAAGCGGCATCTGCCGGCATCCTTGTCAACGAAGCTCGATGAAGCCCGGTCGCGCGGTCGCGGCACGAAGAGGGGGAAAATGATGAGGAAAGTGCTGATCGCCGGCCTGGTCGCAGCGGCCCAGGTCCTTCCGGCCGCGCCTGCGGCGCAGGCCGCCGAGATCGACGGGCCAAGCCCCTTCGCCGACAATCAGCGGGGAGCCTTCGCCGGCGTTCGGCTTCGGGCGAACCTCGGCGGCGGCGGCGAGAGGAACATGCGCGCCAGCCTGACCGTCGCTGCCACCGCACACAGCCGGAAGGGCGCGGACAGCCGGATGGCGATGGGGGACGGGCTGGAGCTCAGCTTTTCTCCGCACAAAGCCAGACCCGAGCTCATGCTGGCCGGACGGCGCCTCGACCGGATGAACCTGTGGGCACGCCCGGCGGACGAGAAGAAGGACCTCTCTACCGTGGCCACCGTCGCCATCGTCGCGGGCGTCGTGCTGGTGGTCGGCGCCGTGGCCTTCGTTCACATCGCCAGAGAGGCGAGCTGTTTCAACGGCGGCACCGGCTTCCACGGCGGCGGCAGCGACGGGGATTGCTGAGCCGGATCAGGCGCCCATGGGCAAATAGCCGGGCATCGAGGCGATGCGGGCGATCCAGGCGGTGACGGCGGGGTAGCGGCCGAGGTCGAAGCCGCCCTCGTCCGCCACATGGGTATAGGCGTAAAGCGCGATATCCGCGAGGCTCAGGCGGCTGCCGACGAACCAGTCGCGGCCAGCGAGATGCTCGTCCATCAGCCTGAGCGCCGCCTCGCCAGCCTCGCGCTTGCCAGGCAGCAGACTTCGCTGGACATCGCTCAGCCGCTCCTCGCCGAGGAAGGCGAGCCAGAAGCGCAGGGTCGCGACATTGGGCTCGTGATTATATTGCTCGAAGAACATCCAGCGCAGCATGTCGGCGCGGTCGAAGCGGTCGTCCGGCACCAGCTCCGTCCCGTCGGCGAGGTAGAAGCAGGCGGCATTGCTCTCCGGGATGAAGCGCTCCCCGACCTGGAGCACCGGGATTCGGCCGTTCGGGTTGACGTTGGCGAGGAAGCCCGCAGTCCGCGTCTCCCCCTTCAGGATGTCGTATTCACGGCGTTGGAGATCCAGCCCCAGATACGCGGCCGCGAGGCGGATCTTGTAGCAGTTCCCCGAGGCGGAATATTCGTGGAGCACCAGCGTGTCGGTCAACGGTCGCCTCCTTCGTCGCCCTCGGGGGGGTTCCCGATCTCGCTCCGGATCGAGGCCGCGATCTCGTCGGCATTGATCACCCTGTAGGGCCGCGAGAAATAGTTGCTCAGCAACGGCTCGAAGCGGCCGGGCAGGCCGGTCTCGAGGTGGCGGCGGGCCACTGAAGCGAAGGCCGCCCCCAAAGCCGCTTCCCGTTCCCGCCAGCCGGGCGCGGCCAGGGCCGAGTCCAGATGGGGACGCAGGAGCGGCGCCGACGGCAGCCCCGCCCAGGCCGTCCCGAACCATTTCGAGTAAGGAGCATAGCGTCCGTCAACCAGGAAGCAGAGGCGCATCGCCTGCTCGGCGAGGCGGGCGGCGAGGATTCGCGAGCCCGGCTCGTCGCCGGCATCGCCGGCCCGGCCGACGAACGGCATCTCGGCGGCGGCGTTCGACCACAGATCGGCCATCCGCTCGAGGCGGAGGTCGAGCGGGAAGAAGGAGAGTCGGCGGCGAAGCGAATCCAGCTCCCCGAGATCGTCGCGAAAGACCTCTCCGGCCGTAACCGACAACAGCTTCTGCTCGTCGAGCTGCCGCCATTCCGAAGCGAGCGGATCGCGATGGGCAAGGTCGGCCCCAAGCTGCCTGCGGATCCAGCCGGCAAGGGTGTGAACCTCGACCCCGTGGGACTCGGAACCCCCGAGGCCGCCGTCGATATCGAGCCTGGTGATTCGATCCTGGTCGGGGAAGCGCACCGGGCACCCTTCGAACCGGTCCGGAAGCCCCGCTTCCAGAAGGTCGAGAATTGCCGCGGCCCGGCGCGGGTGATCCGCGCCGCTCAGGAAGAGAAGGACTCGCGGCCCCCATTCGTGATCCCTCGAGATCGAATCGTCGAAGCCGAGCACTTCCGAGCCGTCGCCGATGAGAGCGGCGGCAAAGGGCAGAT
>DATHBY010000274.1:0-3664 GCA_035295885.1 Allosphingosinicella sp. | reverse complement strand
CCAGAGTTGCGACCGCGAGGCCGACGAGGCCGAAATCCTCCGGGTGGAGGAGGCGGGCGAGGATGAAGACGGATACGAGGCCGATGAAGCGCATCAGCCATTGCAGAGTCACCGCGGTCGCGGCGCTGCGGTAGAGTGCGTTGCGGGAGGAGGGCTCGCTCGCCATCATGGGCTCAGGCCGCCTCCCGGCGCGGCGGTCCGGCTCCGGCGGCCGTTCGGCCGGTGCGGGGAAGGCAGCTTTCCTCCACCACTCGCGCCAGGCGGGTCAGGGCGGCGGCGATGGCTGGGAAGTCCTTCGAACCGGAGCCGTCCATGCCGGGCAAGGTCACCACCTCGGCCGTGAAATCGGGCGACATCTGGCGCAGGCGCCACTCGGTCTGGTCGTCGAAAAGGATCAGAGCGTCGGCACGCTCCAGATGCCCGGGCGACAAGGCGCTGGAGCTGTGCCCGGTCAGATTGACTCCGTATTCCAGCGCGGCCGCGACCGTCGACGCGGAAGGGAACAGGCCGCGCTTCGGCTCGTAGCCGGCCGAGACGATCTCCACCGGCAAACCCGCCAGCCGAAGCCGAAGCAAGCGCTCGCCGAAAGCGCTCCGGCAGATATTGTCGCGCCCGACGAGCGTCAGCCGAAGCGGCCGCCCCCGGGCCTTTGCGGAAATGCTGCGCACCATATCCTCGAAGCGGATCCGGTGTCGCCGCTTCCGGCCGGGCAGCCTCTTGCGCAGCGCCTCGCGCAGCCGCGCGGCAAGAGCCCGGCGCTCCTCGAGCCAGGGCTCCGGATCGTCCTCGGCCCAGGAATCGGCGCTCCTGCGCGCCAGCAGCAAAGCGGCTGCGGTCGTCAGAGCGGCGATCGAGGCCGGAATCCGGCCGAGGCCGCCGGCCTCTTCGAAGCGATCGACGGCGCGGTCCATTTCGCCGGTGAGGTCCGACTTCAGGACGCCCGTCCGATAGGCGCCCTTCGCCCCGCGGCCGTGGACGGCGACGTCCCACCACAAGGCCGGGAAATCCGCCCCCGCCGCCACCGCCAGCGGCAGCGATCCCCAGAAGCGGGGGTTGACCTCGAGCAGCACGTTGCGGCCCGAGCGGCGGTCGAGCCTGAACTCGAACATCGCCACTCCGTCCAGCCGTGCCGCCGCCGCCAGCTTCTCGGCCGCGGCGAGCAGCGGCGGGCCGATCGGCTCGGTCACCCGCTTGGTGCTGGCGCCGGTCTCCGAGCTCTCGTGCAGCCGCCGGTGCTGATAGGCGAACAGGATCCGCCCCTCCCGGGCCAGCACCGACAGGCCGATTCCGACTCCCCGGAAGAAGCTCTCGGCGACGCATCCGTCCCAGGCGCCGGAGCGCAACTGGAGGTCGAGCTCCGCCGGGTCGCGAACGACCATCGCCGAGCGCTTGGTCTTGATGTCGCCGAGCGCATAGGAGGTGCGGGGCTTGAGCACGAGCGGCAGGCCGAGCGCCTCGGCAAGGGCCCCGGCCGTCTCGCCGCCCCCGAGCAGCACCCCCTTCGCCACCGCCACCCCGTGGGCCTCGGCAAGGGCGCGGGTATTCGCCTTGTCGCTGAGGATCTCGAGCGACGCCTCGCCGGCGATTCCGATGCGGTCGGGTCCGAGCGCCTCCCGGTGGTGGCGAAGCATGAACAGGCCGCTGTCGCTGGTCGGGACGACCTTGCGGAAGCCATGGTCCGCGATCAGCCGCGCCAGGGCCGCCTCCCAGGCTTTGGGGTCGAGCGGATAGGGGGGAAGGCGATGGGCGGCGGCGATGTAGCGTGAGCGCAGGGCCGCCGACGAGAAGTCCGACGGCGCGGCATGGACCTCCACCCCCCGCCGCCCGAGCGAACGGGCGATGGCGAGGAAGGCGCGCAGGTCGTCTCCCAGCAGCAGCACGCGTTCCGGCATTGTCCTCGCTTCGAATGAAGTCCGCTGGAGCCGCTATGCGCGCCGGCCGGTTCAAATATCCCTAACGGGCGGGGAAGAATTGGCGATGTGGCTATCGGGGTGATGGCGTCCACAGCTTCGCGCCTTGCCGTGACCGGCAGTCCCCGCCAAACTCGCCCTATGCCCGCCCCGGCCGCCGCTTTCGCTCATGCCGCTTTTCGCCAGATGCTGGATTTCGCGCTCCCGCCGCGCTGCCCCGGCTGCGGCGCCGTGGCCGGCGAGCCGCACCGATTCTGCCTCGACTGCTGGCGCTCCCTGGTCTTTCTCGGCGAGCCCTGCTGCGAGCGCTGCGGCCAGCCCTTCGAATATGGCGGGGAGGAGGGGGCCTGGTGCGGCCGCTGCCTCGCCGACCCGCCTCCGTTCGACCGCCTGCGCGCCGCCGTCGCTTATGGCGACGTCTCGCGGGCGGTGGCTCTGAAGCTCAAATATAGCGGCCGCCCGGGGCTCGCCGCCACCCTCGCCCATTTCATGCTGCGCCACTTGCAGCCGGGCGAGGGCGAGGCGCTGCTCGTCCCGGTGCCGCTCCACCGCTGGCGAATCTGGGCCCGCGGCTACAATCAGGCCGCCCTCATCGCCTCCTCCCTCTCCCGCCGAAGCGGCCTGCCCGCCCGGCTCGACCTCCTCCGCCGCACCCGAGCCACTCCGCCGCTCAGGGGCCTCGGCCGGCGCGAGCGCGAACTCGCCGTGCGCGGCGCCTTCCGGGTGCGGCCTGCGGCCAGGCCGTGCCTCGCCGGCCGACGGGTCATCCTCGTCGACGACGTCTATACCAGCGGCGCCACCGCTTCCGCCTGCGCCCGAGCCCTCAAGCGGGCCGGCGCGGCCTCGGTGGAGATTTTGTGCTGGGCGCGGGTCGTCCATGTCGACTCGCCGTGAACCTATCGCCGTGCGCGTTGTTCTCCCCGATAACCCCGCACCCAGGAGCTGACGATGGCCCGAGTCGAGATCTACACCAAGTTCGGTTGCCCCTATTGCGCCCGAGCCAAGCGGCTGCTCGAGGAGAAGGGCGTCGATTATGAGGAGTATGAGATCAACTCGGCGCCCGGCAAGCGCGACGAGATGCTCGGCCGAGCCAACGGCCGCACCACCGTCCCGCAGGTCTTCATCGACGGCCGCCATGTCGGCGGCTCCGACGACCTCGCCGAGCTCGAGCGCTCGGGCCGGCTTGATCCGATGCTTCAGGACGCGGGCGCGGAAGGCTGAGGCGGCGGGCGGCCGGCCGTCCGCGAAACTCGGGAAAGCGAGCGGCGCCAGGCGGCATTGACTTGCGCCGGCCCCATGCCCCACCTGCCGGGATGACCTGCATCGCGCTCTACCAGGCCCGCACCGGAATCGACCCCTCGGCCAATGCCGAAGCCCTGGTCGCGGCGGTCGCGGAGGCCGCCTCGGGCGGGGCGGCGATGCTGTTCACTCCGGAGATGTCGGGGCTGCTCGACCGCGATCGGGAGCGGGCGTCGGCGCACCTGCATGTCGAGGCGGAGGATCCGGTGCTGGCCGCGGTTCGAACGGCGGCCGCCCGAACCGGGATTTGGGTCCATCTCGGCTCGCTCGCGATCCGCGGCGACACCGGCGGCAAGCTCCGCAACCGCGGCTATCTGATCACCGGCAGCGGCGAGGTCCGGACCTGCTACGACAAGCTCCATCTGTTCGACGTCGACCTCGCCACCGGCGAGAGCTGGCGCGAATCCGCCTCCTACGCTCCGGGCGAACGGGCGGTCGTCGCCGACACTCCGGCG
>DATHBY010000273.1:0-7308 GCA_035295885.1 Allosphingosinicella sp. | reverse complement strand
TGAGGTCGCCGCCGGCATCCTCGATCGCTTCGCTGATCTCGCGCGCCGAGCGCGCGCCGGCGCCCTTGAACACCATATGCTCGAACAGATGGGCGATTCCGTTCAGCCGGGCGGGCTCGTGCCTCGACCCCGCCTCGGCGTAAAGGCCGACCGCCGCGGTCTCGACCGACGGCATTTCGCGGCTGGCGACCTTTAGGCCATTGGGGAGGATGGTGAGCTGCATGGTCTGCGGCAGTTAGTGCCTCAACCCTGCGGCGGCAACTTTTCCCGCTGCCGCCGCCGAAGCGCGAGCAGGTAGATCAGGGCCGCGGCGGCGGCGAAGAAGAACCACTGGAAGGCGTAGGAGAGGCTGTTGTTGGGAGCGTCGGCGGCGGGCGCGGCGCTCGCCTGCAGCCCGGGCGCCGGCCGCTCCGAGACGATCATCGGCCGCGGCGGCGGCGACCTGCCGGTCAGCCGCTCGGGCAAATTGCCGGACGAGGGCTCGGCGACGATCCTGCCGGTGACTTCGCCGCCTCTCCAGGCCGGCCGAGCCTTCGGATCCGGCGAGACGCCCATATCCGCGACGAAGCCCGGCCCTTCCGCCCCGGTTCGGCATTCCGCGATGAAGCGGGTGCCGCCCCGGCCCGAAGCCGACTTGCCCCCCGTCTTGCGCCAGTTCGTCACCTGCAGGCAAAAAGCGGTGGCGCGCCGGTAGAGGAGCGATTCATCCGCCGGCGCCCCGGACGGCAGGGCCATAAGCGGAAGCGTCAGGTTGCGCCCGTATCGGGCCTGCAGCGCCTCCTTCTCGCCGGCCCGCCGGAGCTGCCAAACCCCGAGCGCGATCATGGTCGCCACGGCGGCCGCGACGATCAGGGTCGGGACGAGGGGGAACCGAATCACCGGCCTCGCCGATTGAAGCGGTCGAAGGCGAAGGCATAGCCGATCGCCACTGCGAAGATCAGCACGAACCAGGGCGCGGCCCCGAGCCAGCCGCTCTCCAGCCCGGCGACGGCTCGGCCGATCAGCCAGGCGATGATCCCGCCCACCAGCAGCAGGGAGAGCAGCCGGGCGAGAATCATGGCAGGTCCGAGATCCGCCCCTCGCGGGCGCGGTGCCTATATTCCAGCGCCAGCAGAAGCCCCTTGGCGAGCCGAAGCAGTCCGACGACCGCCGCCGCCGTCAGCGGCAGCCAGAGCAGGATGTGGACCCAGAAAGGCGGCTCGGCGGCCAGTTCGAGCGCGACTGCGAGGCCCGTGATCAGCGCTCCGACGATCAGGATCAGGAAGGCCGCGGGGCCGTCGCCGACGTTGAAGCCGCCGAAGTCGAGCCCGCAGGCCCGGCATTTCGGAGCGAAGCTGGCCAAGCCCCTGTACAGAGTCTTCCCGGCGCAGCGCGGGCAGAGGCCGCGCAAGGCGACGGCGCCGGGGGTGGGCTCCTTCACCCTCTCGTCATCCCGCAGGCCGCGATCCCAGGTCGAATAGTCACGGCCCGTCTCCCTGAGGTACCGGCTTTCGCCGGTATGGCGGCTCGCCCAAGCTATCCGTGATATTCGGCGCCCCAGCCGCCCCAGACGTAGATGCAGATGAACAGGAACAGCCATACCACGTCGACGAAATGCCAGTACCAGGCGGCGGCCTCGAAGCCGAAATGCTGGTTGGGACGGAAGTGCCCCTTATAGGCGCGGACCAGGCAGACGATCAGGAAGATGGTTCCGACGATGACGTGGAAGCCGTGGAAGCCGGTCGCCATGAAGAAGGTCGAGGTGTAGATATTGTCCTTAAAGCCGAACGGCGCGTGGGCATATTCGTAGGCCTGGATGCCGCTGAACAGCAGGCCGAGCCCGATCGTCGCCCAAAGGCCCTTGATGAGCCCGTCGCGGTCGCCGTGGATGAGGGCGTGGTGGGCCCAGGTCACGGTCGTTCCCGAGCAGAGCAGGATCAATGTGTTGAGCAAAGGAAAGCCGAACGGGTCGAGGACCTGCATCCCCTTGGGCGGCCAGGTGCCGCCGATCGTCTCCAGCGGCGGAAACAAGGCGGCGTTGAAATAGGCCCAGAACCAGGCGAGGAAGAACATCACCTCCGAGGCGATGAACAGGATCATTCCGTAGCGAAGGTGGAGCTGGACGACCGGAGTATGATCGCCGGCATGGGCCTCGCGGATCACGTCGGCCCACCAGGCGAACATCGTGAACAGGACTCCGATCAGGCCCATGATGCCGAGGAAGGCCATCCCCATGACCATCTTCGCGCCTTCCTTGGTCGACGGCGCACCCCAGCGCGTGCCCTCGTCGGGCACCGACCACCAGCCGTAATCGTGCATCCAGAAGACCAGGCCGGCGAACATGAGCAGCCCGGAGAAGGCTCCGATCAGCGGCCAGACGCTGGGGTTCACCAGGTGATAGGGGTGGTTCTTCGCTCCGGCCATTCGGCATTCCTCATTAGACTGTCATGCCAGCGAAGGCCGGCATCCATGCTGAGTCCGTATGGACCCCGGCCTGCGCCGGGGTGACGGGTGGGGTTCCTCTAGCTTCCCTCTTTTCCCGAATCCACCGGGTAAAAGGTGTAGCTCAAGGTGATTTCGCTGATCGCCTTCGCGTCGGGATCCTTGAGGATGGCCGGGTCGACGAAGAACACCACCGGCATCCTCACCTCCTCGCCCGGCTTCAGAATCTGCTCGTTGAAGCAGAAGCACTGGATCTTGCTGAAATACTTGCCGGCCTGGACCGGGGTGACGTTGAAGGTCGCAGTCCCCTTCACCGGCCGCGCCGACAGGTTCCTGGCCGAGTAGAAGGCCATTTCGCGCTCGCCGATGGTGACGATCTCGCGCGGCTTCTCCGGGCTGAATCGCCAGGGCAGGGCCGACGCGGTGTTGGCGTCGAAGCGGATCGCAATCTCCTTGCCGGCCACCGGCCCGGGCGCTTCCGCGGCGCGCTGGGTGGTGCCGCCGATCCCGGTCACCTGGCAGAACAGGCGGTAGAGGGGCACGCTGGCGAAGGCGAGGCCGACCATGGCCAGAACGAGCAGGGCCGCGAGGCCCGCCGTGCGCCCGTTGCGGCGGGCGAGATCGGTCATCGCAGCATACCCATCTTGGCGATGGTGATCGCATAGATGAGCACCACGAAGGCGCCGAGCAGGAGCGCCATGATCACCGCCCGCGCCTTCTGCCGCCGCCGGATCTCTTCCTCGCGAGGATCGGTCACGACACCGCCCGGTCGATCGCCAGAGCGCCGAACACGGCGAACAGATACAGGATCGAATAGGCGAAGAGCTGCTTTTCCGGCTTCATTCCCGCCGGCTCGCCCGCCCGGTTGGCGAGGACCCGGATTGCGAGGACCAGGAAGACGAGGCTGAGCGCGGCCGCCGTCACGCCGTAATAGGCTCCGGCGAGGCCCAGCGGCCAGGGCGCCACCGCCGCCGCCGCCATCGGCAGGGTGTAGAGCGCGATCTGCTGCCGGGTCGCCCTGGCGCCGGACACCACCGGCAGCATCGGCACTCCGGCGGCGGCGTAATCCGAGCGCACGAACAGCGACAGCGCCCAGAAATGGGGCGGGGTCCACAGGAAGATCAGGGTGAAGAGGAGGACCGGAAGCAAGGTGACGTCGCCGGTCGCCGCAGCCCAGCCGATCACCGGCGGGAAGGCGCCCGCGGCGCCGCCGATGACGATGTTCTGGGGCGTGCGCCGCTTCAGCCAGATCGTGTAGACGAGGACGTAGAAGAGGATCGACACGGCGAGGATCGCTGCAGCCAGCCAGTTGGCCGCAAGCCCCATCAGAAGCACCGAGAAGAAGGCGAGGCCGATTCCGAAATGGAGCGCGGTCTGCCGGTCCAGCCGCCCCGACGGCAGCGGCCGCCCGGCGGTGCGCTTCATCAGCGCGTCGAGATCCGCTTCGTACCACATGTTGAGCGCCGCCGCCGAGCCCGCGCCGAGCGCGATGCACAGGATGGCGGTGAAGCCGAGCACCGGATGGATGGCCTGTGGCGCGGCCAGCATCCCGCACAGCGCCGTGAACACCACGAGGCTCATCACCCGCGGCTTGGTCAGGGCGAGCAGGTCCCGCCAGTCGGCGGGGAGGGCGGTTTCGGTCGTGGCGGTCACTGTGGTCATATGGGCCTGTTCGCAACGTCCTTCGATACGCCGGTTCGACAAGCTCACCGGCTACTCAGGATGAGCGGTTTTTTCGACCGGGCCCTCGCCGCTCATCCTGAGTAGACTGAGCTTGGCGAAGGCCCGTATCGAAGGACGGACTAATCGATCTTCGGCAAAGTCGAGAATTGGTGGAAGGGCGGCGGGCTCGACAGAGTCCATTCGAGAGTCGTCGCGCCTTCGCCCCAATAATTGTCCGCGGCCCTTCGCCCGGCCGCGAGCGACCAGAAGATGTTGATGAAGAAAATCGCCATCGAGGCGGCCACCAGGTAGAAGCCCATGCTCGCGATCTCGTTCCAGTAGCCATAGGCGTCGGTATAATCCGGGACCCGCCGCTGCATGCCCTGCAGGCCCAGGAAGTGCATCGGGAAGAACAGGATGTTGACGCCGATGAAGAAGGTCCAGAAGTGGAGCTGGCCGAGCAGCTCGTTGTACATCTTGCCGAACATCTTCCCGAACCAGTAATACCAGCCCGCGAACAGCGAGAAGACGGCGCCGAGCGACAGCACGTAGTGGAAGTGGGCGACCACGTAGTAGGTGTCGTGGACGTTGTTGTCGATGCCGCCGTTGGCGAGCACGACGCCGGTGACGCCGCCGACCGTGAACATGAAGATGAAGCCCAGCGCCCACATCATCGGAGTCTCGAAGGTCAGCGAGCCGCCCCACATGGTTGCGATCCAGCTGAAGATCTTGATGCCGGTGGGCACGGCGATCACCATCGTCGCCGCGGTGAAGTACATCTTGGTGTTCACGTCCATGCCGATGGTGAACATGTGGTGCGCCCAGACGACGAAGCCGATCACTCCGATCGACACCATCGCATAGGCCATTCCGAGATAGCCGAAGACCGGCTTGCGGCTGAACGTCGCAACCACCTGGCTGGCCATTCCGAAGCCCGGCAGGATCATGATGTAGACCTCGGGGTGGCCGAAGAACCAGAAGAGGTGCTGGTAGAGGATCGGATCGCCGCCGCCGGAGGCGTCGAAGAAGTGGGTGCCGAAATTGCGGTCGGTGAGCAGCATGGTGATCGCGCCCGCGAGGACCGGAAGAGCGAGCAGCAGCAGGAACACCGTGACCAGGATCGACCAGACGAACAGCGGCATCTTGTGCAGGGTCATCCCCGGAGCGCGCATGTTGAAGATGGTGGTGATGAAGTTGATCGCTCCCAGGATCGACGAGGCGCCGGCGAGGTGGAGCGAGAAGATCGCCATGTCGACCGCCGGCCCGGGCGCGCCCGAGGTCGACAGCGGAGCGTAGACCGTCCAGCCGACTCCGGCTCCCGGGCCCGTCCCTCCGGGCACGAAGGCCGAGCCGAGCAGGAGGATGAAGGCCGGGACGAGCAGCCAGAAGCTGATATTGTTCATCCGCGGGAAGGCCATGTCGGGAGCGCCGATCATCAGCGGCACGAACCAGTTGCCGAAGCCTCCGATCATCGCGGGCATGACCATGAAGAAGACCATGATCAGGCCGTGGGCGGTGATCAGCACGTTCCACAGATGGTTGGCCTGGTCCATGTCGCCGGCCCAGGACTGCAGGAAGTCCATGCCCGGCGAGGCGAGCTCGGCCCGCATGATTCCCGAGACGGTGCCGCCGATGATGCCCGCGACGATCGCGAAGATCAGGTAGAGGGTGCCGATATCCTTGTGGTTGGTCGACATGAACCAGCGCACGAAGAAGCCGGGCTTGTGATCGGCGTCGTGATGAGCCGAATGGGCGCCATGAGCTTCGAAATGCGTGGCGTTGGCAGTCGTATCGGTCATGTCAGTTTCCGCGTTTCGTATTGGTGGCGCCCTGGCTCGACACGGGCGGTGCAGTCGTCCCCGGGGTCACGCCCGGAGGAGCCGGACTGGTCTCCGTCGCCCCGGAAGCGCCCCCGGTCGGCTGCGGACCCGGCC
The DNA here is from genome assembly GCA_035295885.1 of Allosphingosinicella sp. GTDB lineage: Bacteria > Pseudomonadota > Alphaproteobacteria > Sphingomonadales > Sphingomonadaceae > Allosphingosinicella. The sequence goes on along the minus strand of DATHBY010000273.1, from coordinate 1,291 downwards.
CCGGAGCCGGCTGGGCGCCGGCGGCCGGCGAGACGGCGGTGGCGTCGGGCGCCCTCACCCCGCCCGGCCCGGGCATGGTGCCTCCCTTCGAGGCGACCCAGGCGGCGAACTGCGCCGGCGGGAGCACCTCGACCGCGATCGGCATGTAGGCGTGGCGGGCGCCGCACAGCTCGAAGCACTGGCCGTAATAGACGCCCGGCTTGTCGGTCTTGAACCAGGTCTCGTTGAGGCGGCCCGGGACCGCGTCCATCTTCACCCAGAAGGCCGGGATGCCCCAGCTGTGGATGACGTCGGAAGCTGTCACGATCACCTTCACCGTCGCGCCCTGGGGCACCACCATCCGCTCGTCGACCGCGAGCAGGCGGGGCTCGCCGCGGGCCCTGGCGTCCTCGTCCTTGAGGCCGTTGGAGACGATCTCGAAGCCGCCATGGTCGGGATAGGTATAGGTCCAGAACCATTGGCTGCCCGTCGCCTTGACGGTGAGGTCTGCCTTCGGCGGGGCATATTGATGGGCGAGGAGCCGGATCGAGGGCACCGCGATCGCCACCAGGATCAGCACCGGCACCAGGGTCCACACCACTTCGAGAGTGGTGTTGTGGGTGGTGCGCGACGGCACCGGATTGGCGCTGCGCCGGAAGCGGATCATGACGTAGAGGAGCAAGGCGAGGACGAAGATCGAGATGACCGTGATGACCGGCATCAGCAGGGCGTTGTGGAACCACAGGGCCTCCTCGCCGATCGGGGTCACCTGCGGCTGGAAGCCCAGGGCTTGGGTCGGCTGGCCGACGGTAGCGTCGGGGGCGGTGCGAGCGGGGCTGCTCGCCAGCACCTGAGCGTTGGACGGCCCCTCGCCCTGCGGCTGGTTCATTTCCTCGGGCTGCGCCGGAGCGGCCTGGGAAGCGGCGCTGATCGAGTCGCGGGGAGCCTGGGCGGCCGGAGCGGGAGCCGCCGGTGCGGAAGCGGGGGCCGCTTGGGCGAAGGCGGCGGCCGGCGCCAGCGCGAGCGCGGCGGCGGCAAGGATCAGCTTGAGCGGAGTCTTCATCTAAACCCTTCGGGACCTTGCGACGGAGCGGAACGGATTCGGAGGCGGGCGGCGGATTGGCGCGCCTTATAGGCAGGAGGTCCTGCCGCCTCAAGGCTCTTGGATCGCCTTGAAGCCGCCCTTTTCGCGGCCTATCAGGCCGACCGCCGCGCCAACCGGAAAAGAGCCTATGGACGAAGAGGAAATCCTCGCCGAATTCCGAGCCGCCGAAGCTCTGCTCGAGGGGCATTTCATCCTCTCCTCTGGCCT
>DATHBY010000272.1:0-2989 GCA_035295885.1 Allosphingosinicella sp. | reverse complement strand
CCCGTCCGTCCCGTGCAGGGCCGGAAACAGCAGCTGGGCGTGGACGTCCTCATAATTGAAGCCCGAGGTCGCGCGCTGGGTCCAGCCGAGCAGGATCGCTCCGCCCTCGAGCACCAGGGCCGTGGCGTCCAAATGGGTGACTGAGGCAGCGCCGACGACAAACTCCTCGCCTGCCTTGATGCCGTCCGAGTCGAAGCGCTGTCCCCGCAATTCATTCTGGCCGGCATAGAAGCTTGAACGCTCGGGCCAAGTAACGAGGAAGCCGGTTGCGGTCACTGCTATCGTCGGATTGCCGCTATACGAATCCACGCCGGAACCCAATTGGACGGCGGTGCCGGTCTTCCGGCCGAGGCTGTCGAAGAGCTGCACCCAGACGCCCTGGTTGCCGTTGGCCGGCGAACCGGACTGGCGGGTGCCGTCGTCGGTCCAGGCGGCGACAAAGCCGCCTGAGGGCAGCGCCTCGATCGCGGCATTGCTCTGGGTGCCCGGAACGATGCTGTTCAGCGAGAAAGCGGCACCGACCTTGTTGCCGGCGCTGTCGAAAACCTGCGCCCGCAAGCCGGGGCTGAGGTTGCCGAATTGGTCGGCGACTTCGAAGCCGGACCAGGCGGCCACGAAGCCGCCGCCCGCGAGCGCCGTCAGGCCCATCGCATATTTGTCACCCGGAGCGTTTTCGGTGACGATGATCTCGCCTCCGATCTTGTTGCCGGCCGAATCGAGGACCTGAGCGCGAACGTGATCGAAGGTCTGATCCTCCGGCTGGCCCCACATGACGACGTAGCCCCCGCCGGCGAGCGCAATCACGTCCTCGTTCAGCTGGAAGCCGTCGGTGCGGGTATTGACGGCGAATTCGGGCCCAAGCGGGTTCAGGTCTGAGTCGTAGAACCGGCCTTTGACCTCGAACGACGTCGGGTGGGGCGCTTGGACCGTCCAGGTGAGGAGGAAGCCGCCGCTCGGGGTCGGCGCGAGCGAGGCCCCGCCTCCGGCCGGAAGGATGATCTCGGCGCCGACCTTCGCGCCGTTGAGATCGAATCTCTGCATGCGCATCGATCCGTTGCCGAAGCGCGAATCGGTCCAGACGGCGACGAAGCCGCCATCGCCGAGCTTCGCGAAAGCCAGATCACTTTGATATTCCCGCGTATCCGCGCTCACCTGGAATTCGGCGAGAGGCACATAGGCCTCGCCCGAGACTGTCTTGAGCATGATGTTCCCCGACCCGCGGAAATGGCCGGCTCCTTAGCCGGATTTGCAGGCACAATGATAGGGGAAACCCCCTATCCCATTGGAAATATTGGGTTACTGTGGGTCAGTGTCAAGGGGAGGGCGCTCCCCGGCATGGGCGGCATCTTAGGCGCTAGCGAGGATCGGCGGCCCGACTTATCAGGGTCGGATGGGCCGGGTGCTGCAAGGATTGAGGATCGTCGAGCTCGCCGGCCTCGGCCCCGCGCCCTTCGCCGGGATGATGCTCGCCGATCACGGCGCCACCGTCATCCGCGTGGAGCGCGAGGACCGGCCTCCGGTCATCCCGCCGGAGTTCGACATACTCGGCCGGTCGCGCGCCTCGACGGTGCGGGTCGACCTCAAGTCGGAGAAAGGCGCCGCCCGGGTGCGCGAGCTGGCCCGCGATTCCGACGGGCTGATCGAGGGGTTCCGGCCCGGGGTGATGGAACGGCTCGGGCTCGGGCCGGACGTGCTGCTCGAGGACAATCCACGCCTCGTCTACGGCCGGATGACCGGCTGGGGGCAGGAGGGGCCGCTCGCCGGCACCGCGGGCCACGACATCAACTATATCGCGCTCGCCGGAGCACTCCACACCTACGGCCGGGCGGGCGGGCCGCCGACGCCGCCGGTCAACGCCGTCGGCGACTTCGGAGGCGGCGGGATGCTTCTCGCCTTCGGAATGCTGGCCGGGATCCTCTCGGCGCGTACCACCGGCAAGGGCCAGGTGATCGATTGCGCCATGGTCGACGGCGCCGCCTTGCTCTCGGCCCTGACCTGGTCGCTCAAGGCTGCGGGGATGTGGAAGGACGAGCGCGGGGTCAATTTGCTCGACACCGGCCGGCCCTATTACGACGTCTACCAATGCGCCGACGGCCTGTGGGTGGCGGTGGGGGCGCTCGAGCCCGAATTCTTCGCCGTGCTGAAGGAGAGGATGGGCCTGGAGTGCGGGCAGCACGATCCCGGCCTCCGCGACGAGCTCGCCGCCGCCTTCCTCCGCCACGACCGGCAACATTGGTGCAACATTCTCCAACATTGCGACTCCTGTTTCGCCCCGATCCTCTCGCTTTCCGAGGCGCCTCTCCACCCTCACAACGCGGTGCGCGGCACCTTCGCCAACATTTCGGGCCTCACCCAGCCCGCCCCCGCCCCCCGCTTCACAGCCAAGGACTGAACATGCTCGACACCGCCCGCCGAACCGCCTTCGCCCCCGAGCACGAGCAGTTCCGCGACTCCGTCCGCCGCTTCTTCGAGCGCGAGCTCATCCCCCACCTCGCCCGCTGGGAGGAGGAAGGGATCATCGACCGCGCCTTCTGGACCAGGGCGGGCGAGGCGGGCCTGCTCTGCCCGACCGTTCCGGAGGAATATGGCGGGCCCGGCCTCGATTTCGGCTTCAACGCCGTCATCGACGAGGAGCTCGCCTACGCCGGCTCGACCGCCGGCATCACCCTCCACAGCGACATCGTCGCAGACTATATCGTCGCCTACGGATCGGAGGAACAGAAGGCCCACTGGCTCCCGCGGATGGTGTCGGGCGAGACCGCCACCGCCATCGCCATGACCGAGCCCGGCGCCGGCTCCGACCTCCAGGGCATCCGGACCAGTGCGAAGCGCGACGGCAACCATTATGTGCTCAACGGCTCCAAGACCTACATCACCAACGGCCAGCATGCCGATCTCGTGATCGTCGTCGCCAAGACCGATCCCGATGCCGGGGCGAAGGGCGTGTCGCTGATCCTCGTCGAGGCCGATCGCGAGGGCTATGCGAGGG
>DATHBY010000271.1:0-3005 GCA_035295885.1 Allosphingosinicella sp. | reverse complement strand
GGAGCCGGAATGGGGGCAGGTGGGCGGCATCGAAGCTCCCGTCTTGTGGGCGTTCAAGCTCGACGGAGCCGTCGCAACAGTCAATGTCGGCGAGTGGGCGACCGCGCCCCGGCTGTTGCTCGCGAGCCACGCTCAGGCCGGGGAGTGCCGGGAAGTTATGGCTCGGCGAACAGAAACTATGGCGCAGCGCGCCGGTCTTGTTACTTAATGCGGGTTGAACACGCTCTGGGGGATACCGGCATGGTTAGGTCGTTAAAATCGGTCCTGTTTTCGGGAACGGCGTTCGCCGTCCTGGCCTGCTCGCTTCCAGGCGCCGCGCTGGCGCAGGCGCCGGAGGACGAGGAGACCACTCAGCCGGCCAACACCCCGACCGGGGCGGAAACCCCGGCGACCGGGGCCGGGCTGGGGACGAGCGAGGCGAGCGCGGAGGTCCAGGAGAACGAGATCCTCGTCACCGGGTCGCGGATCAAGCAGGATCCGAACAACAGCGCCCTGCCGCTTCAGATCGTCACCACCCAGGAAATCCAGCGCAACGGCATCAACAGCCCCGAGCAGCTGCTGATGTACCTCACCACCAACGGCACCGGCGCGGACAATCTCGCCGCCAATGCCGACGTCGTCTCCGGCGCCCAGCGCGGCACCAACGGCCTGTCCTCCGCCAATCTGCGCGGCCAGGGCAATGCCGCGACGCTGGTGCTCCTCAACGGCCGCCGGATCGCCGCCCACGGCCTCAGCGGGTCGGCGGTCGACGTCAACCAGATCCCGTTCTCGGCGATCGAGCGGGTCGAGGTGCTCAAGGACGGCGCCTCGGCCATCTACGGCACCGACGCGGTCGGCGGCGTGATCAACTTCATCACTCGCAAGGATTATCAGGGGATCGGCCTCCAGGGCTTCACCGACATCACGCAGCGGGGCGACGGCAACATCTACCGGGTCTCGGGCATCGCCGGCTGGGGCGATCTCGACGAGGACGGCTTCAACATCATGGGCGCCGTCTCCTACAGCTGGAACCAGATCCTGCGCGGCTCCGACCGCAGCTTCGTCAACGGCAACCAGCCGAACCGGGGCCTGTCGATCGACACGCGCGGAACTCCGATCGCGACCGCGTTCAACATCGGAGTCAATGCCTTCCAGCAACCCGCCGGGACGCTCCTGACCGGCCTTACCCTCACCGCCCCCAACGGGGCGAACGCCGCGGCCGGCGGAATCAACATCCTCAACCTGCCCGGCGGCGCCGGCTGCGAGACGATGGATGGCGGCATGGCCTACGACTACCAGCTGTGGAACACGCCGACGGCCTTCTACGCCTGCGCCTGGGACACCGGGCGAGCGGCGGTGATCCAGCAGCCGATCCAGACTCTGACCTATTACACGCGCGGAGTCCTCGGCCTCGGCGGCGACCACGAAGTCTCGCTCGAGGTGACGGGCTCGGACGCCAACTCCGCCAAGAGCTTCTCCCACGGCCAGTTCTCCGCGAACACGACCAACCTTCCGATCGCCTATCCGCGCAACGCGATCACGGCGGCGACCTACGACGCCGTGTTCAACGCGATCCGCGGCGCCTTCACCAATCCGGCCCAGCGGGCGGCGCTCGATGCCCGATTCGGGCGGCCGATCGCCTATCGCTGGCGCTGCATCCCCTGCGGTCCGCGCGAATATGTGACGGACACCAAGACGCTGCGGGCAGCGCTCGGCCTCGAAGGTCCGCTCTGGGGCGAATGGGATTATCGCGCCGGGGCGTCCTATGCGCGCAGCGAATCGGCGTCGGTGCTCGGTACGGGCTATTATTATCGAGGCACCCTGGCCAACGGCGCTCCGGACCCGGCCGCGCCGCAGGCGCCGGGCACCCCCTCGCCCGGCATCGTCGGAGTGCTGAACAGCGGCCTGATCAATCCGTTCGCGAAGGAGCAGTCGCCCCAGGCGCTGGCAGCGCTCGCGGCGGTCTCGGCCGAGGGCGTGACCCTCTACGGCGGCCGCTACCAGGTGCGCCAGCTCGACGCGTCGATCGCTGGGCCGCTGTTCCGTATCTGGGGCGGCAACATCCAGATCGCGGCGGGCGTCGACCTTCGGCGCGAGACCTACGAGTTCAACGGCTCGGACGCCGCCGCCGCCAGCGCCCCGGTGATCTTCCTCGCCGCATTCGACAACATCAACGCGCTGACGCCCAAGAGCCGCACGATCAAGGCGGCCTATGCCGAGGTGCTGGTCCCGATCATCAAGGACATGCTCGACATTACCGGCGCGATCCGGATCGACGATTATACCGGCTTCGGATCGACGACCAATCCGAAGGTCGCGATCAAGTTCCGGCCGTTCGAGCCGCTCCTGTTCCGGGCTTCCTACAATACCAGCTTCCGGGTCCCGACCTTCAACCAGATATTCAACGGCATCACCACCGCTCCGTATCTGGGAAGCGACATCGCCGATCCGGTGCGCTGCCCCGGCGGAGTGCCGACGGCCCCGCTCGGCAGCGGCCATCCCTGCGCGCAGATCCGTCCGGAGATCGGCACCGGTGGCAATCTCAACCTCGGGCCGGAGACGGCCGAGCAGTACAGCGCCGGAATCGTCATCACGCCCGCGCCCCTGTTCAGCGCCTCGGTCGACTTCTGGTCGATCGCCGTGGACAACACGATCGCCGAGCTGACCCTTCGCCAGCTGATCGAAAATGCGGCCCTCTTCCCGGACCGATTCATCCGCAATCCGCCGGGGACTGGCGACATCGTCGCCATCGACCGCCGCTGGATCAACGCCGGCGCCCGCCGAACCCAGGGCCTCGAGATCATGCTCCGGGGCGCGATCGACGGGCTGGGCGGCCGCTTGGCGGCTGGCCTAGACGGCACTTATCTCCTCAAGAAGAAGGAGAAGCTGACCCAGGATTCGCCCTACACGGGAAGCCTGATCGGAGTCTTCACCTTCACCGGCGACCTCGGCCTGCGCTGGAAGCATAACGCCTTCATCAGCTACACGAACAACGACTTCAACATCACCTTCACCCAGCTGTTCCG
>DATHBY010000270.1:0-8867 GCA_035295885.1 Allosphingosinicella sp. | reverse complement strand
CGCCCAGCTGGCGCGGGAGAATCCGGTCGAGGCCGATTATGTCGTGCCGGTGCCGGACAGCGGGGTGCCCGCGGCGATCGGCTATGCCCAGGAGAGCGGGATCCCGTTCGAGCTGGGGATCATCCGCTCGCATTATGTCGGGCGGACCTTCATCCAGCCGTCGGACCAGGTCCGGCATCTCGGGGTCAAGCTGAAGCACAACGCCAACAGCGCACTCATCCAGGGCAAGAGGCTGGTCCTGATCGACGATTCGATCGTCCGCGGCACCACCTCGCTCAAGATCGTCCAGATGCTCCGCGAGGCCGGGGCTCGCGAGGTCCATATGAGGATCGCCTCGCCGCCGACCCGGCACAGCTGCTTCTACGGCGTCAACACGCCCGACCGGGCCAAATTGCTCGCCGCGCAGATGAACGTCCCGCAGATGAACGACTATATCAGGGCGGACAGCCTCGCCTTCATCTCGATCGACGGCCTCTACCGGGCGCTCGGCGAGGATCTGCGCGACGAGGCGCAGCCGCAATATTGCGACGCCTGCTTCACCGGCGCCTATCCGACCCGGCTGACCGACCAGGAGGATATCGAGGCGCCCGACCAGCTGGCGCTGCTTGCGGAGCGTTACGCCTAATGCCGTCATGCCGGCCCCTCGACGCCGCCTGCGGCGGCGCTCAGGATAGACTTGACCTCCGGTGAAGGCTGGCATCCATGCCACCTTGGTGACAGAGACTCCGCTCGGACCCCAGCCTTCGCTGGGGTGACGGAGCGAAAATGACCGAACCCTCCCTCACCGGCCGGATCGCCCTCGTCACCGGCGCCAGCCGCGGCATCGGCGCCGCGACCGCCGAGGCGCTGGCGCTCGAAGGCGCCCATGTCATCCTCACCGCCCGAACCGCAGCCGACCTCGAGGCGGCGGAGGAGCGAATCCACCAGGCCGGCGGTACCGCCACGATCGCGCCGCTCGACCTCATCGAGACGGACAGCGTCGCGAGGCTCGCGGCCGCGGTGGCGGAACGGTGGGGCAGGCTCGACCTGCTGATGCTCAACGCCGCGACCCTCGGCTCGCTGGCCCCGACCGCCCAGATCGACGGCAAGGAATTCAGCCGGGTCCTCACCTTGAACGTTCTGGCGAACCAGGCGCTGATCGCCGGCTTCGACCCGCTGCTCAGGAAGAGCGAGGCGGGGCGGCTGCTCGCGGTCACCTCCAGCGTGGGCCGCCAACCCCGCGCCTATTGGGGTGCCTACGGAGCATCCAAGGCGGCGCTCGAGACTTTGGTGCTGAGCTATGCCGAGGAGGTTCGCAACATCTCCCCGGTGCGGGTAGCGATCGTCGACCCCGGCTCCACCGCCACCGTCATGCGCGCCCGCGCCTTTCCCGGAGAGGATCCCGCGACTCTGAAGCCGCCGGGCGCGGTGGCGGAAGCGGTGGTGGCGCTGCTCCGGCGCGGCTTCGAGACCGGCGAAAGGCTGGAGGTTCGCTGATCCGACCGTCGTCCCAGCGAAGGCTGGGACCCCAGCGGGTGAAAAGCGCCGGAGTCCTTCACTCCAGGGGGCCCCAGCCTTCGCCGGGGCGACGAGCTACCCCTTCACCAGGGTCACCTGCGCCACGTCTATCCCGCAGCCCCTGAAACCCCCTTCGCAATACATGAGATAGTAGCGCCACAGGCGGTGGAAGGGCTCGTCGAAGCCCTCGGGGAGCCGTCCCTCCGCCACCGCCTCGTCGTAGCGGCGGCGCCAGCGAAGGAGAGTCTCGGCATAATGGAGGCCGTAGCCCTTGCGGTCTTGCCAGCTCAGCCCCGCCTCCCCCGCCAGCGCCTCGAGCCTCGACTCGCTAATCAGCATTCCGCCGGGGAAGATGTAGGTCTGGATGAAGTCTGCATTGGCCGCATAGCCTTCGAAGAGCGGCTCGCGGATCGAGATGAACTGGATGGCGGCGCGCCCGCCCGGCTTCAGCACCCGGGCGATGCTCTCCAGATAGACGGGCCAGTAATCCTGGCCGACGGCCTCGACCATCTCGACGCTGGCGACGGCGTCATACTGGCCGGTCGCGTCTCTATAGTCGGTGAGCTCGATCGAACAGCGGCCGGCAAGGCCCGCCGCCTCGAGCCGCCGCTCGGCATAGGCCTTCTGCTCCTCGGACAAGGTGAGGCCGGTGACATGGACCCCATGATCCCGAGCGGCCGCCTCGGCGAGCGAGCCCCAGCCGCAGCCTATGTCGAGCAGGCGCTGGCCCGCCTCGAGGCCGAGCCGGCGCAGGAGCAGCTCGAGCTTGCGCGCCTGCGCCGCTTCGAGCGGTTCGTCCGGCGAGACCGGCTCCTCGAACACCGCGCTCGAATAGGTCATCCCCGAGTCCAGCCAGGCGCGATAGAAATCGTTGCCGAGGTCGTAATGGTGGGAGATGTTCTCGCGAGCGCCTTCCTTGTCGTTGTCGCGGAAGCGATGGGCGATGCTGTTGACCAGCCGGAACAGACCCTTGGCTCGGCCCGTATCGCCGAGGCTCTCGCCGTTGAGCATGAACAGCTCGAACAGAGGCACCGGATCGGGCGACGACCATTCGCCCTGCTCCCAGGCCTTGTACCAGCCGACCGACCCCGAGGTGACCAGCCGGGCGAGAGCGCGCCAGCTGTGCAGGTTGACGACCGGACGCGGGCCGGGTCGGCGGCCGCCGAGGATCCGCTTCGAGCCGTCGGGCAGAATCGCCTCGATAGCCCCCTGCTCGAGCCCGCGGTCGATCCGCCGGAGGATTCGCGCGAAGCTCCCCGAAAGCAGGTGCGCGAGCAGCCCGCCGCCGGTGGCGAAACGGCGGTCGGCGGCGACGAGATGGCGCCCGCGGGGGTGGTCATTCATGGAGCGCTAGGTGGCGGGTTCGAAAGGCGAGCGCAATCCCGTCATGCCAGCGAAGGCTGGCATCCATGCCGGCTCGGAAACCGCTCTGCGCCTCAGCATGCCTTCGCTGGGGTGACGGAGGGGCGCTCAGGTCAAATAGCGTGCGGCTCCTTGGTGACCATCCAGCTCTGGCCCTTGGAGACCAGGGCCTGGAGATCCGCCTTCTTGCCCGCCGCGGCCTCCTCGTTCTGGCGCACCACCGCGCTCTCGAAGGTCGGCGCGGGATCCTCGTAGAGGACTCCGAGAGCGGTCGGGAAGGCGCCGAACGGCATCTCGACGAGCATGTGAGCGACCGAGCGGTTCCTGGGGTCGTGGACGAGCACTCCGGCCGACTGCCAGTCGCCGCCCTCGACATCGACGACCTTGAGCGCCAGCGCCTCGCGGTCCAGAGCGATGCCCCTGGCGCCGCCGTCGAACAGCATCGGCTCGCCGTCCTTCAGCCAAAGCTGCCTGCCGCTATTCTCCTTGGCCGTGAAGGGCGCGAAGACGTCGTCATTGTAGACGATGCAATTCTGGTAGATCTCGATGAAGCTGGCACCCTTGTGGGCATGGGCGGCCTTGAGCACCTCGGGCAGATTCTTGTGCACGTCGATCCCGCGGGCGATGAAGCGCGCACCCGAGCCGAGGGCGAAGGCGCAGGGCGATACCGGCCGGTCCACCGAGCCGAAGGGCGTTGACGGCGAGCGCGTCCCGGCGCGGCTGGTCGGCGAGTACTGGCCCTTGGTGAGGCCGTATATCTCGTTGTTGAACAGCAATATCTGGCAGTCGAGGTTGCGCCTGAGGATGTGCATCGTGTGGTTGCCGCCGATCGACAAGGCGTCGCCGTCGCCGGTGATGATCCACACGTCGAGCTCGGGCCGGGCCAGTTTGATCCCCGTCGCAAAGCTCGGGGCGCGGCCGTGGATGGTGTGGAAGCCGTAGGTCTCCATATAATAGGGAAAGCGGCTCGAGCAGCCGATGCCGGAGACGAACACCGTATTCTCGGGCCTGACTCCGAGCTCCGGCATGGTCCGCTGCACGGCCTTGAGAACGGCATAGTCGCCGCAGCCGGGGCACCAGCGCACCTCCTGATCGGTGGCGAAATCCTTGGCGGTGAGGGGGGTCATGTCGTTCATTGCGTATCCTTCCGGCCCAGGCCGTCACCCCGGACTTGATCCGGGGTCCACCTTTCCTTCCCAGCCGACGACAAGAAGGTGGATGCCGGATCAAGTCCGGCATGACGCAAAGCGAGAGGATATCCCTTCATCCTCGCAACGCCTCCTCGATCGCGGCTTCGATCTCGGCGATCTTGAAGGGCTGGCCCGAGACCTTGTTCACCGGGCGGGCGTCGACCAGATACTGGTCGCGGAGCAGGGTCTTGAGCTGCCCCTTGTTCATCTCCGGAACGATGATCCGCTGGTAGGAGCCCAGCAGCTCGCCAAGGTTCCCAGGCAGCGGCCAGATGTGGCGGATGTGGATATGGGCGACGTCGAGGCCGCGGGTGCGGGCGCGGCGGACGGCCTGGTGGATCGGACCGAAGGTCGAGCCCCAGCCGACCACGGCGAGCTTCGCCCCCGCGGCGCCGAGGCACACCTCCTGCTCCGGGAGCGAATCGGCGATTCCGAGCACTTTGTTGGCTCTTATGTCGGTCATCGCCTGGTGGTTGGCGGGGGCGTAATCGATATGGCCGGTGCCGACATTCTTCTCGATCCCGCCGATCCGGTGGGTGAGGCCGGGGCTTCCGGGCCGGATCCAGACCCGGGCGAGCTTCTCGTCCCGGGCATAGGGATTGACCGCCTCCCCTTCCGCCGGCGGCTGGTCGTGGAAAGCGACGGGGAAAGGTTCGAAGGCGGCCATGTCGGGCACCCGCCACGGCTCGGCGGCGTTGGCGATATAGCCGTCGGTGAGAAGCATCACCGGAGTCATGTAGCGGACGGCGATCCGGCAGGCCTCGATCGCGCAGTCGAAGGCGTCGGCCGGCGAGCGGGCGGCGATGACCGGCAGCGGGGCGTCGCCGTTGCGGCCGTAGACCGCCTGGTAGAGATCCGACTGCTCGGTCTTGGTCGGGAGCCCCGTCGAGGGCCCGCCGCGCTGGGAGTTGATGATGACGAGCGGCAGCTCGGCCATGATGGCGAGCCCCATCGCCTCCATCTTGAGGGCAATTCCGGGGCCGGACGACGAGGTCACTCCGAGGCTTCCGGCATAGCTCGCGCCGATCGCCGAGCCGATCGCGGCGATCTCGTCCTCCGCCTGGAAGGTGGTGACTCCATATTCCTTGAGGCGCGAGAGATGGTGGAGGATCGCCGAAGCGGGGGTGATCGGATAGCCGCCGAAGAACATCGGCAGGCCGGCCAGCTGAGCCCCTGCGACCAGCCCGATCGAGACCGCCTCGGCTCCGGTGACGGTCCGGTAAAGCCCCGGCTCGGCCGGCGCCGGATCGATGTGGCGCTGCGGGATCTGGCCGCCGATCTCGGCCGTCTCCCCATAAGCGTGGCCCGCGTTGAGCGCGGCGATGTTCGCCTCCGCAAGCTCCGCGGCCTTGGCGAACTTGGAGCGCAGCCAGGCGACGATCGGCTCGCGGTCGCGGTCGAACATCCAGAGCGCCAGGCCGAGCGTCCACATGTTCTTGCAGCGCAGCGCCTCCTTGTTGCCGAGGCCGAAGGGCTTCACCGCGTCGAGCGTGAGCTGCGAGATGTTGAAGCGGATGACCTGCCACTTGCCGAGGCTGCCGTCGTCGAGCGGATTGGCCTCATAGCCGGCCTTGGCGAGGTTGCGGGGGCCGAACTCGCCCTCGTCGGCGATGATCAGCCCGCCGGGCTTGAGGTCCTCCACATTGGTCTTGAGGGCCGCCGGATTCATCGCGATCAGAACGTCCGGCGCGTCGCCCGCAGTCTCGATCGCGGCCGAGCCGAAATTGATCTGGAAGGCGGAGACTCCGAAGGTCGTGCCCTGCGGCGCGCGAATCTCGGCGGGGAAATCGGGGAAGGTGGCGAGATCGTTGCCGGCCAGCGCCGTCGACAAGGTGAACTGGCCGCCGGTCAGCTGCATGCCGTCGCCGCTGTCGCCGGCGAAGCGCACGACAACCGCTTCGCAGGGCGCATCGGCGCCTGCTTCCTCGGGAGTCAGATAATGGGTGGCCGTCGCCAATCTCGATTCCTTCATCGCCGGTGCAGCCATCCCTAGCGGCGCGCGAGCGCGGTCACAACGGGGTGGCGGCCGGCCGGTTCGCAGCACGTCCGCCAAAACGGGCGTTTCGAACCGCGTCCGAGCCGCTGGATTGCTTCGCTTCGCCCGCTATGACGGTGTAGAGGACAGCTCCCATGAACGATCTCCCTTACCGCCCGGCCGTCGGCGTGATGCTGATCAACGCCGAAGGGAAGGTCTGGGTCGGCCAGCGGCTCGACAGCACCCTCGAGGCCTGGCAGATGCCGCAGGGCGGTCTCGACGAGGGCGAGGACGCGGTGGAAGGCGCGCTTCGGGAGCTGGAGGAGGAAACCGGCATCAGCCCCGACAAGGTCGAGATCGTCGCCCGGCACGGCGAGGAGCTCCATTACGACCTGCCCGAGGAGCTTGTCGGCAAGCTCTGGAAGGGCCGCTGGCGAGGCCAGCGGCAGACCTGGTTCCTCGCCCGATTCCTCGGCACCGACGCCGATGTCGACATCGCCACGCCCGACCCCGAGTTCCGCGCCTGGAAATGGGCGGATTACGAGGAGCTCCCGGCGATGATCGTCCCGTTCAAGAAGAAGCTCTACGAGGATGTGGTGGCGGCGTTCCGGGGTTGGCTGTGAGGCGCGTGGCATCGGCGCCGCCCCCGTCACACTGAACTTGTTTCAGGATCCGGCTTCGAGCCTGGCGACCTTCACCGGACTGGATGCTGAAACAAGTTCAGCATGACGGCCGGGCGGGCGGGACCGGTGTTGGCTTGCACCCCGATCTGCGGCTAGAGCTTCCCCGATGCGGGCCCTGACGAACGACGAAGCGGCGGCGGTGGAGCGCTCGGCCGGCGAGCCGATGCTTGCTCAGGTCGAGGCCTGGGCGGCCGTCAACAGCGGCTCGCACAACCTCGCCGGCCTGGGCCGGATCGCCGCCCTCCTCGCCGACGCTTTCTCGCCCCTGCCCGGAGAGCTCATTCTTCGGGATCCCGCCCCCGTCGACGCCGTCACGCCCGAAGGCAATCTCCTCCCGATCCCGCACGGCCGCAACCTCCACCTCGCGGTGCGCCCGGCGGCGCCGGTGCAGCTGCTCTTCACCGGCCACATGGACACCGTCTTCGCCGCCGGCCACGCCTTCCAGGACGTGTTCTGGCGCGAGGAAGGCGTGCTCGGCGGGCCCGGCGTCGCCGACATGAAAGGCGGCCTTGCCGTCCTGCTCGCGGCGCTCAAGGCAGTCGAGGCCTCGCCTTTCGCCCGCTCGCTCGGCTACGAAGTGGTGATCAACTCCGACGAGGAGGTTGGATCGCCAGGCTCCGCCGCCCTGGTCGCAGCGGCGGCGCGGGGCAAGAAAGCGGCGCTGACCTACGAGCCCAGCGCCCTGCCCGACGGCACTTTGGCCGGAGCGCGGCCGGGGAGCGGCAATTTCTCGCTGATCGTCCAGGGTAGAAGCGCCCATGCCGGCCGCAATCCGCAGGACGGGCGCAACGCGCTGCTGGCGGCGGCCGAGCTGGCTCTGCTTCTGGCCGAAGCGAAGGGGGAAGCCCTGGGCGTCAACCCGGCGAAGATCGATGGCGGCAGTCCCAACAACGTCGTCCCGGACCGTGCGGTCCTGCGCATAAATATGCGCCCGGCCACGCTTTCGGACCAGGCTCGGGCCCAGGCGGCGCTGGATGAGGCGGTGGCGGCGGTCGCCGCGAAGCGCGACGTGCGCATAGATATGCATGGCGGCTGGGGGCGTCCGCCAAAGCCGCTCGACCCCGCGGCCGAAAAGCTGTTCGCCCTGGTCAGTAGCTGCGGCGCCGATCTCGGCCAGGCGATCGGCTGGCGGGACAGCGGCGGGGTGTGCGACGGCAACAATATCGCCGCCTGCGGAGTGCCGGTGGTCGATACGATGGGCGTGCGCGGCGGCGCGATCCATTCGGACGCCGAATATCTGATCGTCGAAAGTCTCGCCGAGCGGGCGCAATTGTCGGCGCTCACGATATTGAGGCTGGCGCAAGGGGAGGGTTTGTGAGCTTTCGGATCCGGCCGGCGAGGAACGAGGATTTCCAGGCGATCTACGAGATGGCGAAGCTGACCGGCGGCGGCTTCACCAACCTGCCGCCCGACCGGGGCGCGCTCGTCGACAAGCTGATCCGCTCGGAAAAGAGCTTCGACTCGAACTCCGCCGAGCCCGGCGACGAGCTCTTCCTCTTCGTCCTCGAGAATGTCGACACCGGCCAGATACGCGGCACCTGCCAGGTCTTCGGCATGGTCGGAACCGACCACCCTTTCTATTCCTACCGAATCGGAATGCTTACCCAAACCTCCCAGGCGCTCGGCAAGACGTTCCGCGCGCAGATGCTCAGCCTCACCACCGACCTCGAAGGCTCGTCCGAGGTGGGCGGCCTCTTCCTCCATCCCGCCGAGCGCGCGGGCGGCCTCGGCCTGCTCCTCGCGCGCAGCCGCTATTTGTTCATCAAGCTCCACCGCGAGCGGTTCGCGAAGCGGGTGATCGCGGAGCTGAGGGGCGTGATCGACGAGAGCGGCGGCTCGCCCTTCTGGGACGCGATCGCCGGCCGCTTCTTCGGGATGAATTTCCAGGAAGCCGACGAATTCAACGCCGCCCACGGGACCCAGTTCATCGCGGACCTCATGCCCAAGACTCCGATCTACACGGCCATGCTTCCGGAAAGCGCCCGCTCGGTCATGGGCGTCCCCCACCCGTCCGGCCGCGCGGCGATGAAGATGCTGGAGCGGGAAGGCTTCGTCCATGATTGCTACGTCGACATCTTCGACGGCGGCCCGACCGTCCAGGCCCCGACCGACCAGATTCGCACCATCCGGGACTCCCGGGAGCATGTGCTGGACCGCGTG
>DATHBY010000269.1:0-4610 GCA_035295885.1 Allosphingosinicella sp. | reverse complement strand
CTGACGCGATGGCGGCCAACCTCAACCCGGACAGCTTCACCACCGTCAACGACTATATCGACGCGCTCGTCGCCCCGGCCCGCGCCCAGAACAAGGACCGCTTCTTCACCTACGTCACCTCGCTGGCGGAGCACAGCGGGTACTACAGCTCGGGGGCCAGCGCGGGCCTGGGCGCTCGGCTGTCGATCGACACGGCCGCCCGCCGGCTCTTCATCTCCGAGGCTTTCGAGGACGCGCCGGCGCTGGCCGCGGGGATGGACCGGGGGACCGAGATCCTCGCCATCGGCACCGGCGCCGCTGACCTGAAAACGGTCGACTCGATCATCGCGGCCGAGGGCAGCGCCGGGATCTACGCCGCGTTCGGGCCCAATACGGCCGGTACCGCCAGGCTGCTGCGCGTGCGCGACACCAACGGCACGGTGCGCGACGCGACCGTCACCAAAGCCGCGATCACCATCTCCCCTGTCTCCTCGCGCTACGGCGCGCGGATCATCGAGGATGGCGGCAGGAAGATCGGTTATGTGAACCTGCGCACGTTTATCGCGACGGCCGATCCGCAGCTGCGCAACGCCTTCGCGCAGTTCAAGGCGCAAGGCGTCAACGAGATGATCGTCGACTTCCGCTACAATGCCGGCGGCCAGCTTGCGATTGCCGACCTGATGAGCAATCTGCTGCTCGGGCAGCGCACGGCAGCGGACGTCATGAATTTCAGGGTACACCGACCGTCCAAGTCGAGCCTGAATCTCACCATATTCTTCACACCCCAGCCGCAATCGGTCGCGTCGATGAAGATCGCTTTCATCGCCACGGGCAGCGCGGGTTCGGCGAGCGAGGTCGTGATGAACTCGGTCATCCCCTATCTGGGCGCGAATACGGCCCTGGTCGGCGCCAACACATACGGCAAGCCGGTGGGGCAGAGGTGGATCGATCGCACAGCCTGCGACGACCGTCTGGTGTCGCTCGCTTTCGTCACCCAGAATTCGGAAAAGCAGGGCGATTATTTCAACGGCATCGCCTCCAAATTCCAGGTGACCTGCAGCGTCCCGGACGACCTCACCCGTCAGCTCGGGGATCCCCAGGAGGGCATGGTGAAGAGCGCCCTGGACTTCCTGGCGGGGCGCCCGTGCGGATCCCCGATCAGCAGCGGCGGCGGGATCACGGCCCAGTCGGCAGGCAAAGCCCCCGCTGGCGAGCCGGTCACCCCCACCGCTCCCACCACCGTGCAGCGCGAGCTTCCAGGCTTCTTCTAGGGCGGCTCGGTTTAGGCCGATCCGCCCTGCCGGTGAAAGAACGATCAGGTTCTAAGACAGGCAGCCGAAGCGCAGCTCTTCGCGCACCTGAAGCGGAGTCCTTCCCAGGACTTCCATGAAGTTGCGGTTCATATGGCTCTGGTCGCAGAATCCCGCCGCCGCCGCGACGTCGGCGAGAGGTTCGTCGGACCGGCGCAGGCGCTGGGCCGCAGCCGCGACCCGGTGCCTCCGGCGCGCCTCGGCCAGGCCCTCGCCCATCGCCCGCCGGTAGGACCGGGCGACCCACGCCGGATGCAGGCCTACCCTGCGCGCCAGCTCGGCCGTGCCGAGATTCTGGATGCCGCCTTCTTCCTCGCGAATGCGTTCGATCCAGGCGGGCGCGGCGACTGGGGTCAGCGCGGAGGCGCTGCGCACGAATTCCGCGGTGGCGTCCTTCAGCTCCGATTCCGGCCTCCCCGGCTCGTTCCATGCCGCGGCCAGGCGCCTCGCGATCGCTCCGGCGCCACCTCCCGCCCAGGCCGAGGAACGGCCGGACTTCAAGCCGGCCCTTTTGCCCAGCCACTCGGGGTCGAACTGGATGGAGAAGGTCTCGAGGCCGAACGGGCCGATATCGTCTCCGTGCCAGCTCCCGGCCGGATGCAGGATTGCGCAGCGGCCATCCATCCGCACCTCGCCCCCCTCGAACACCTCGAGCCCGCCTCCGATCACCGGAATCGTGATGCAAGCCCAGTCGTGCTTATGGATGCCGATCTTCTGATTGCCGGCGTGCAGGACCCGGCCGGCCCGCGCCCCGCCGAAGCTGCGCACCGCCAGTTCCACGCCGTGAAAGCGGGTGCCCTTTTCCTCTCTGCTCACTCGCCGCGTTCGATCCGTCCATAAAAACGTTGCGAACGTAGCACATTAGCCATGCGCCGCAACGACGGCTAAGGGGCGATCGTGCCGGCTGATATTTCCGATATCCTGCTCGCCGCCGCGGCCGGAATCCTCGGCGGGGCGATGAATGCGCTTGCGGGCGGCGGCACTTTCGCGACCTTGCCCGCGTTGATCGCGCTCGGCCTGCCCGCGAATATCGCCAACGCCACTTCGAACGTCGCCCTTCTGCCCGGCGCGGGGGCGAGCGCCTGGACCTTTCGGGACGAGCTTCGCCCGGTTGCCGGAACGTCGGTTCCGCTGCTCGCTTCGATGACCTTCGCCTTCGGCCTCGTCGGAAGCCTGCTGCTCGTGCTCACTCCGAGCGAGACCTTCGACATCCTCATCCCCTGGCTTCTGCTCTTCGCCTTCGCGGTGATGGCCTTCGGCAGGAGCGCCGCCGACTGGCTTCATTCGAGGGTCACGATCGGTCGGCCCACCCTTCTCGCGGCGCAGGCGCTGCTGGGCATCTACGGCGGCTATTTCGGCGGCGGCGTGGGGATGATCCTCACCGCCGTCTACGGGCTGCTCGCCAATATCCGCCCGCGCGAGCTGTTCGCGATCCGAACCGCGATGCTGGCGGTGGCCAATTTCGCCGCGGCTTTCGTATTCATCGGCTTCGCGATGATATGGT
This sequence comes from Allosphingosinicella sp., assembly GCA_035295885.1. Lineage (GTDB taxonomy): Bacteria > Pseudomonadota > Alphaproteobacteria > Sphingomonadales > Sphingomonadaceae > Allosphingosinicella. The sequence goes on along the minus strand of DATHBY010000269.1, from coordinate 1,817 downwards.
GGTGGGCGTGCGTGCCGATGCTGCTCGGCGCCACCCTGGGCGGCTGGCTCGGCGCGCTGCTCGGCAGGCGGCTGACTCACCGCGCGGTGCGGGTCTGGACCTTGCTCGTCACCGGCGCGACGACCGTGGTCTTCTTCGTGCGCGCCTACGGCTAGGCCGGGGGCCCGCAGTGCATCCGGCGCCTTCCTTCAGGCGAGGAAATTCATAACGTCACTGTTCTTCCCTGCGGCCGAAGCCGGGCGCCGGTGACGGTTGCGCGGTGTCGGTGGTGGTGGTGGCGACGCTGCTGATTTCGTCGTCCTCGCGGGCGATGATGATTGTCTCCTGGCCGTCGGCGCCCTGCAGGCGCAGGATCCGGCGGTTCTGGACGCTTCGCCATCCGATCGCCACGATGACTGCGAAGACTCCCAGCCCGAACATGACGGCCAGGAAGGTTGATGCTGAGTCGGTCATTGGACTTACCCTGATGAATTTATAGGCGGGCCCATAAGCGCCTGAAAAGTTAACAAGCCCGTATGCGGAATTGAGGGGGAGCCCAGCTGGCCGGCGCTAGCGCGGCAGGCGCGTCAGCGGGACGAAGCGGACCGGAAGAAGCACGCGCTTTCTCACCCGCCCCCTGGCGTCCTTCTCGACGAGGGTGAGCTCGAGCGTGTCCGGCTTGCGGCCCAGGGGGATCACCATCCGCCCGCCCGGGCGAAGCTGGTCGAGCAGCGGCTTCGGGATGTGGTCCGCCCCGGCCGTCACGATGATCCGGTAGAAGGGCGCCCGCTCCGGCCAGCCCGCATAGCCGTCGCCGCTTCGAACCTCGACATTGGAATAGCCGAGTTCGCGCAGGCGCCTGCTCGCTTGCGCCGCCAGCGGATCGACGATCTCGATCGTGTGGACCTGCCGGACCAGGCGGGAGAGGATCGCCGCCTGGTAGCCCGAGCCGGTGCCGATCTCGAGCACATTGTCGCCCGGCCGCACCTTGAGCACGTGAGTCATGAAGGCGACGATATAGGGTTGCGAGATGGTCTGCTCGTGGCCGATCGGCAGCGGCCGGTTCTCATAGGAGAAGCGCCGTAACTCCTCCGGCACGAACAGGTGACGAGGCACCTCCCGCATCGCCCGGAGCACGGCGGGATCGAGCCGCCGGGACTCCGGCCCCGCCGTCTCCGCCATGTTGGCGACGGTCAGCACCATCAGCTCGCGCTCGCGGGCGCGCTCCGCCGAGGGGGCGGCGGCGAGGAGGAGCGGCGCGAGGAGGAACAGGGCGGGCTTCACCGGCCGACCGGGGTGACCGCGGTGGAGCGGTCGAAATAGACGACGGCGTCGAACTGGTCGGCGAGCCTCGCACTGAAATAGTGCGCCGTCCGCTCGCTGCCCGGCAGGTAGACAACTCCGATCGCCCGTTCCAGCCTCGGCCCGGCCAGCACCCGCGAGACGGCCGGATTGCCGCGGATGAGCAGGGAGAAAGCGGGGAGGGCGGTGGCGTGGAACAGAGCGGAATAGCTGCCGGGCAGGGCCGGCCGCATGTCGTAGCGGCGGCCCCTCGAGTCCCATTCGGGAGCGGCGAAGACCGTCCCCGAATGGCTGAAGAAGCCGATCAGGAAGGCGGCCCGGCCGTGCCTCTGGCGCATCAGCTGGCCGAGGTTGAGCTCGCCGCGCTCGGCGGCGAACGTGGCCCGGGCGTCGCCCGAATGGGTGTTGTGGCTCCACATCACCAGCTTGCCTGGGCGGCCGCTCATCGCCTAGACGTGGCTGGCGATCTCGTCGACATTGTCGGCCATGTGGCGATCGCGCACGTTCCAGGCGAGCGACCCGGCGGAGGCGGTTCG
>DATHBY010000268.1:0-1618 GCA_035295885.1 Allosphingosinicella sp. | reverse complement strand
GGCCTGGTGGACGGCTACGTGCTGCTCACCACGCGCCCGCCGTCGATGCTGCCGGGGGCGGCCTTCGACCACACCGGCGGCTAGAGGCCCTTCAGGATTCCCTCGACCATCTTCTTGGCGTCGGCGAACAGCATCATGGTGTTGTCGCGGTAGAAGAGGTCGTTGTCGACGCCCGCATAGCCGACCCCGCCCATCGAGCGCTTGATGAACAGCACCGTCTTGGCCTTCTCGACGTCGAGCACCGGCATTCCGTAGATGGGCGAGGTCTTGTCGGTCTTGGCGGCCGGGTTGGTGACGTCGTTGGCGCCGATGACGAAGGCGATGTCGGTCCGGGCGAACTCGGAATTGACGTCCTCGAGCTCGAACACGTCGTCATAGGGCACGTTGGCCTCGGCGAGCAGCACGTTCATGTGCCCCGGCATCCGCCCGGCCACCGGGTGGATGGCGAACTTGACGCTGACGCCTTCGGCCTTGAGCTGGTCGGTGAGCTCGCGGACCGCGTGCTGGGCCTGGGCCACCGCCATTCCGTAGCCCGGAACGATGATCACCTGCTCCGCCTGGCTCATCAGGAAGGCGGCGTCCTCCGCGGATCCGCGCTTCCAGGGCCGGTCGGAGGCCGCTCCGCCGCCCGCGATCGCGGTGTCGCCGCCGAAGCCGCCGGCGATGACCGAGATGAAGCTCCGGTTCATCGACCGGCACATGATGTAGGAGAGGATCGCGCCCGACGAGCCGACCAGCGCTCCGGTGATGATCATCGCGCTGTTCTGGAGCGTGAAGCCCATCGCCGCCGCCGCCCAGCCCGAATAGCTGTTGAGCATTGAGACCACGACCGGCATGTCGGCGCCGCCGATGGGGATGATCAGGAGGAAGCCGACCAGGAAGGCGAGCGCAGTCAGGGTCACGAACACCCACGGGCTCTGGTCGAACGTGAAATAGCCGACCAGCCCGACGATCGCCGCCAGGGTACCGAGGTTGATGACGTGCCGGAGCGGGAGCAGGATCGGCTTGCCCGACATGTTGCCGTTGAGCTTCAGGAACGCGATCACGCTGCCCGAGAAGGTGACCGCTCCGATCGCCGCCCCCAGGCTCATCTCGACCCGGCTGACGCGGTGGATCTCGCCCGCCACGGCGATCCCGAAAGCGTCGGGGTTGAGATAGGCGGCGCCGGCCACGAGCACCGCCGCCAGCCCGACCAGCGAGTGGAAGGCGGCGACCAGCTGGGGCATCGCAGTCATCGCGATCCGCCGCGCCGTCACCAGGCCGATGACGGCGCCGATCAGGATCGCGCCTCCGATCAGCATCAGATTGTCCCAGTGGACCGGCTCGTGCCACTGGAGCGGGAATTCCTCGTCGCGCGTCGGCATGTAGTAGATGAGGGTCGTCGCCAGGGCGATGGCCATGCCGATTATGCCGGCGCGGTTGCCGCTGCGGCTGCTGACCGGGCTCGACAGCCCCCTCAGAGCGAGGATGAAGCAGATTCCGGAGACCAGATAGGCGACCAGCACCCAGGCCGGAACGTCCGACGCGCCGTGCATCAGCGCCGCTCCTTCTTCTTCTACATGGCCAGCATCCGCGCGGTCACCGCGAAGCCGCCGAAGATGTTGATGCTGGCGAGCAC
>DATHBY010000267.1:0-1678 GCA_035295885.1 Allosphingosinicella sp. | reverse complement strand
CGGACCGGCGCAAGGCTCCGGCGAGGTCGATTACTGGGTGAGGCTCGAAGTCGAGGTCGAGCCCGACAAGGAAGTCGAGGTGGTCAGCCGCACCCGCTTTACGATGGCGCCGAACGGACGTCTTCGGGCCGAGATCGGCCTCGCCTCGCCGGACGGGGAGCAGCCGATCACCGAGGGGCCGATCCCGCTGCGCCGCCGCGAGGAGAACTGACGAACCGCCTCAGAGCGTCGAGTGGACCGTCGCGAGCGCCTTGACCACCGCCGCGATCCGCACCGCGGTCTGGATCGTCTCCGCATTCACCTTGTGCTGCTGGAGGACCCGCTCGTGGCTGTCGATGCACATGCCGCAGCCGTTCATCGCGCTGACGGCGAGGCTGAACAGCTCGAAATCCTCCTTCTCGATTCCCGGGGCGCCGATCACGTTCATCCTGAGGCGCGCCGGCATCGTCCCATATTCCGGGTTCGAGGCGAGGTGGACGAAGCGGTAATAGACGTTGTTCATCGCCATCACCGCGGCGGCGGCTCGGGCGGCGGCGGCCGCCTGCTCGCTCAGCTTGCCTTCCGCCTCGGTCTCGGCGGCGGCGACGATCGGCCGGTAGCCGGTGCCGTGGGCGCAGGCGAGCAGGAGGCCGTATTTGCGCTGGTCGCCGAGGGTCTGGTCGTTGAGCACGGAAGAGATGTTGAGCCGGAGGTCCTTCGCATAATCGGGAAGGGTGTCGGCGAACTGCTTGAGGGACATGATTTGCCTTTCGAATGAAAAAGGGGCGCGGGAACCGAAGCTCCCGCGCCCCCCGTCGCGAGGTCTGCTGCCTTAGCGGCCCAGGGGGGCTCAAGCCGCCGGGCGCAGAACCTCCTCGCCCTCGTGCCAATTGCACGGGCAGAGCTCGTCCGTCTGGAGCGCGTCGAGGATCCGCAGGGTCTCCTGCGGGTTGCGGCCGACGTTGAGGCCGTTCACCGTGACGTGCTGGATGATATTGTCGGGATCGACGATGAAGGTGGCGCGGAAAGCCACTCCGGCGTCGGGAGCGATGATCCCGAGCGCGTTCGCCAGCTTCTTCTTGTTGTCGGCGATCCAAGGGAAGTCGGCCGCGGCCAGCCGCTCGTCCGCCTTGCGCCAGGCATGGTGGACGAAGTCGGTGTCGGTCGAGGCCCCGATCAGCAAAGCGTCGCGATCCGCGAAATCCTGAGCGAGCTCGCCATAGCCGATGATCTCGGTCGGGCAGACGAAGGTGAAGTCCTTGGGCCAGTAGAAGAGGATCTTCCACTTGCCGTTGGTCTCGCCGAGGTCGAGAGTCTCGCCCGCGGGAAGGGCGCCGCCCTGCTGGACGGGAACGGTGAGAGAGGGAATCTTGTCGCCGACGGTGAGCATAACTGCTTATTTTCTCCTGGATTTCTCGCTGATTGCATCCTTGTGCAGTGCAGCATGCAGGAGGCTGGCCTTGATCGTTCAAGGCATTTAGAACGATCGGACTGATCGGGAAAAACGATGACAGTCTATCTGCCCACGCTCAAGCAGCTCCAGTATCTGGTCACGCTCCAGGACACCGGCCATTTCGGCAGGGCCGCTGAGAGCTGCTTCGTCACCCAGTCGACCCTGTCGGCGAGCCTTCGCGAGCTCGAATCCCTCATCGGGGTCACCCTGGTCGAGCGCAACCGGCGGGTCGTCGGCTTCACTCCG
>DATHBY010000266.1:0-5843 GCA_035295885.1 Allosphingosinicella sp. | reverse complement strand
TCGTAGGCGAAGGTCGTCGTTCCGTCCGACGTCAGGTTGCCGTTGGCGTCGTAGGTGTAGGCGGCGCCGGCGACGGACGTGTACTGGTTGAGCCCGTTGGCCTCGTAGCTGCGGCTTCCCGCCTGGCGGGTGAACGCATAGGCATCGTTGTCGCGCTCCTCCCTTCGGAGCTGGTTGGCCGGATTGTAGGCGAAGGTGGAGGTGACGTTGCCGGCGCCTCCGGTGAACGTGTCGGCGATCGACTTCAGCCTCGAGACACTGTCGTAGCCGTAGGCCGTCGCATCGCCCGGGCGGCGGGTGAGGGACTGGAGCCGGGCCGCCGGGTCGTAGGCGAAGGTCGCGAGGACGAAGGTCGAGCCGAGCGCGCCCTGGTACACCGCCTTCATCCGGTCGAGCCCGTCCTGGGCGAACGACATCTTCTCGCCGTCCGGCCAGGTCATCTCGGTCCGCTGCCCGCCGCGGCTGTATTGCGCGCCGATCGTGCGGGTCACTCCGCCCATCGTGGTCGTCGAGGAGGTCGGTCGCCCGAACCCGTCATAGCCGGTCCAGACGCCCCGGCCGGTGCCGGTGAACCAGGCGCCGGTCTGGAGATTGCGAAGGTCGTAGGCGTAGAGGACGTCGAGCCCGAACTCGGGCACGTCCTTCACCGTCACCCGGTTTAGGGCGTCATATTCATAGCCGATGACCCGCCCGTCCCGTTTCCTCAGGCTGGTGCGGTTGCCGTTGAGGTCGTGGGCATATTCCTCATAGTCGCCGGCATTGGTCTCGGTGGGGGCGTTGGCGACTCCCGGCGCGGTCTTCGACGGGAAGATCCAGCGCGACTGGCGGCCGTGGCCGTCATGGACCATCTCGGCCCGGAAGCCGCGGGCATCGGTCAGGCTCGTCCTCTGGCCGTTGGCATCGTAGGTGTAGAGCGCCTCCCGGCGCTGGAGCGGGGTGCCGACCCCGTCCCACGCCTCGGTCAGCTGCCCTGCCGGGTCGTAGACATTCTTCGAGATACGGTCGGCGCCGTGGACCGGGTGGGCGGGACCCGGGACGCATTTGTCGGGGAGCGGGGTCGCCCATTCGTCCGGGTTCATCCTGACCGCCGTGCATTTCAGGCGGCCGTCGAGGTCGTAACTGTACTCGGTGACGTTCCCGGTGACCGGAGCCGCCCCCGGCGCCGGAGCTCCGCTCGCGGCCTCGCGGGTCTTGCGGTCGAGAGCGTCATATTCCGCGTCGATCGCCTTGTGCACGGTGAAGCCGGTCCAGTCCTTCGGCTCAACCGATTCCGGCTGCCATGCGGCGAGCGCGCCCTGCTCGACCCGGGTCAGCCGGCCGGCGGCATCGTAGCCGTTGCGCACCGCCGGGGCGGGGAGGGGGCCGGTCCCGTCCGGATCGGGAGCGATCGTCCCGGTCACCCGGCCGGCCGCGTCGAAGCGGGTCGTCGAGGTGTAGGGCGAGGCGGCCGTGGGCGCGCCCGCCGGGCAGGCGGCGAGGTTGGCGTTGGCGCCGGTCTCGCTCGTCCTGCGGCCTTGAGAGTCATAGGCGGCGCAGGTCCTCAGCGTCCGGCCGTCGGCGCTCACCGCCTGGCCGCGGAGCAGCAGATTGCCGGGGCCGGCCGCGGGGCCGTAATCGTAGGTGGTCACCACCTCGTCGCCGGCGAGCTCGCAGCCGGCGCCGCCGGCGGCGGGGTTGCCGGTGCGGCAGTAGGACATCCGGTCAAGCAGCCAGACCGGAGGTCCGGCGGCGCTTCCGTCGGCGGTCCTGGCGACTCGCTGGACGTAGGAATAGCGCTTCTGCGGCGTGACTCCGTTCACCGCCGGCCCGGTCTCGGTGAGGACTCCGCCATGCTGGGTGCTGTAGGTGTAGCGGGTGATATTGCCGTTGGCGTCGGTGACGGAGAGCGGCCTGGTCCGCGCCTTGGGATTGAGGCAGTCGTAGGTCGCGGTGACCACCAGGTCGGGAAGTTCGCTTCCCGGCCGGGCGTGCCGGCGTATTCCGGAGACGTTGCGGCAGGCGTCGAACGTCACCTCGGTCCTGGTCAGGTCGGGGCCGGTATAGGAGCGAAGCAGCCCGGCCACGCAGCGGTCGGTCTCGTGGGCGGGCAGCCAGGCGGCGATGACCGGATCGCAATAATCGTAGGTGGTCGTCCGGTCGAGCTCGTCGGTGACCGAGATTGGGCCCGAGGTCATCTGGTAGAGGGGCGGCGAGCCCGGGTCGCGGGTTCCGCCTTCGGGGAAATTGTTGGGAATCTCGGGATTGTAGCCGGGGGCGAGGGTCCTCGGAAATTTCGGGAAGCCGTAGCGGACCTTGATCGTATGCCCTTCGGCATCGACGATGTCGCCGCTGCCGAACTGGTCGATCTGCCCCTCGGTCTCGGCGTGGGAGGTTTCCAGGCCGACATTGTAGACCTGGCCGTTCGCCAGCGCCTGCTTGACGGTGATGTCGCGAACTCCGTCCTGATCGGGGTGAAGCCCGTAGAAGTTGGTAAGCCAGGGACTCGTCTCGCCCGGCTTGACGAAGCCGATCGTCCCCCAGCCCTCCGCCAATCCGTATTGATAGGCGGAGGTCGCGTTCGCCGCATCGGTGGAGCTCGCCAGCACCAGCTCGTTGAACATGGTGTAGGTGTAGGCGCTGGCGGGAACGCCCGCCGGGCACAGATTGCCGGCGGACCGGGCACGCTCGGCCAGGTTGATCGTGCAGGCTTTCGAGACCATGTTCGAATTGCCGCCGCCGCCGCCATATTCGAGCAGGAGCGCGTAGCCCCGGCTGCTGGTGACGCTCCGCAGCCGGGCCGCGTTGGCGCCGCCGGGCGCGGGCTCATAGTCGAAGGAGAGAAGGGTCCCGTCCACGAAGACCAGCTGCGAGACATAGGCGCAGCGCAGGTTCGACGAGCAGTCGCCGCCGCCGATCGGCCGGAACGTCGCCACCGTCCCGTCGGTCGCCTCGTAGGTGTAGATCGCCGAGGCGCTCGCCGCGCTGCCGCTATAGGTGAGCCTGGCGGTGCCGCTCTTCGAGATCTGCTCGTAATGGGGCCCGGTCGAATAGCCGTCGAAGGTTTCCGAGCGGGAGCCGAAGCGGACGATCATCCGGTAATCTTCGCCGAAGCCGTGATCGTAGCGGCCCGAGCTGATAGCAACCCTCTTCTCGGCGATCATGATGTCGAGATTATGGGTGAAATTGGCGAACGGCTCGACATGGCCCCAGATTCCGCCGCGCGGCAGCCGGGTCAGCTGCAGCCCCGAATCCCCCTCGGCGCCGATTGACAGGTCGGTCTGGCGATAGTCGAAGCGGCCGCTGCGCAGGTCGACTCCGTTGGGAGTGACCAGCTTATGGTCGGCCGGAGCCGTCGCATAAGCCTGGGGAGTGTTTTGGCCCTGAGCCGCGGCCGGCCCGGCGGCAAGGCCGCAACAGGCGGTCAGGGCCAGCAGCGCGCAACCGAGCGCCCGCGCCCGCGGGAACATCCTCTTCATTTCTTCTCTCCAGGAAAATCGGGAGCGGGTCACGGGTGGTTCCCGGCCGCGGCGACGCTGACCATGTCGATGGCGCTCGCCATGTTCTCGGCGGTGGCGAGGCCGGTGAAAGTGAGCGTGCCCGTGCTCGCGCTCGCCGTGAAGGCGGCGCTGGACAGGGCGACGAAGGCGTAGGAGCCCGGGGTGAAAGTGCCCAGCGGGGTCCCGTCGAACGCCACCGTAACCGGAGTGCCGAGATATCCCGGACGGGCGGTGAGCCGGAAGCCGGCCGAATAGCTCGTTCCGGGCGTCAAGCCGGTCACCGGCAGCGAGACCGTTCCGGCCGTCGGCCCGTTCTGGATGAAGGCGACCTGGTCCCCCTCGGGCGCGGCGGGGAAGCCCCAGGCGCTGCCGTTGCCGGCGAGGCCGCTATTGCCGGTGAAGCCGCCGTTTGGATTGTAGAGGTGTCCGGAACCCACGTCCGGGGTCTCGAAGCCGCCGCCCGGCACCGATGGGGCCGGCGGCGGCGGCGCTCCGGCGGGCGAGAGCGTCACCAGGTCGATGGCGCTCGTCCTGTCGTCGGCGGTGGCGATGCCGGTGAAGGTGAGGGTGCCGGAGCCCCCGCTCGCGGTGAAGGCGGCGCTGGTCACGGCGACGAAGGCGTGGGAGCCGGGTGTGAACGTGCCGAGCGGGGTCCCGTCCAGGGCCACCGTCACCGGAGTGCCGAGATAGCCGGGGCGGGCCGCGAGGCGGAAGCCGACGGTATAGCTTGCCCCTGGGGCGAGGCCGGCCGCGGGGAGCGAGATCACCCCGGCCGCCGGCCCGGTCTGGATGAAGGCGACCTGGTCGCCCTCGGGCGCGGCGGGGAAGCCCCAGGCGCTGCCGTTGCCGGCGAGGCCGCTATTGCCGGTGAAGCTGGCGTCGGGATTGTAGAGGAAGCCCGTGCCGACGTCCGGCGCCTCGAAGCCGCCGGCCGGCAGCGAGGGGGCGGGCGGCGGCGGCGAGCCCGTCCCCGCGGCGCTGACCGCGACGCTGGTGCGGTTGTCGGCGGCGTCGTAGCTATAGTCCGCGGCGACCCTCTCGTTGACGTTTCCGATGTGGTCGACGCGGATCAGCCGGCCCAGGGAATCGTAGCCGTAGACGATGGTTTCGGCCGCCTGTCCCGGCACCGCCGCCGCGGCCAGCGCCGTTCCCGCCAGCAGCATCGCGATCCTTTTCCTGCTCCTCATCCGATTTGCCCTTCCCTGCGGCTCCGGCGGGAATCGCCTGAGAACACAAATAGAACATAGGAAATCCTATTGTGCAAATCCTATTTATATGTAGGAAAATCGGGCGAAATCAGGAGGTCTGGGGGAGTTATGTAGGAAAAGACCTATTAGGCTCGACGGAGCAAGACCTCGTAGATGCGCTGCTCGTAAGCCGTGGCCGAGCCGGTTCCGGCACCCTTTGGCGGCGACCGGGTAGCGCGTTTTCGCGAGCCGGTCGTGGCCGTCATATTCGTAGGTGGAGAACGACCCTCGGGATGGGTGACCGGGCGCGGTGGCCCGAGGCGTCGTAGAGGCGGTAGCTTCGCCTAGCTTTGCAGTTCGAGGGCGGGCGTGCGGGGCAGGGGCTTTGGATCGGGGCGGCGGGTTCGCCAGTCGTCGGGCGTCTCGATGTAGGTCACCGTCGCCGTGGCGAACCGGTCCGACCCATCGCTGCTGACGGTCATCCCCGTCCCGCTGCTCAGAGTCAGGTCCCCGCTCCCGTCCACCATCGCAGCCTCGATCGCCTTCAGCAAAGCGGCGAGGCCGTGAACGTCCAGATGGATGAACAGCTCGGTGCCGGCGGGTGGCTTATCCGGTTGGGGCTGCGAGATCATAGAGCCTCCTGAGGGCGGCTTTCGCCGTGAAATCGGCCGGTGCGGGTGCTCGGTAATTGGATAGTGTCACCATTTCCCGGAGCGCATTCAACCCCGTCAGTCAGCGTAGCCGAGAACCTGGCCTGTAACTCCCACTACAGCGAAAGACAGGGCGCACAGAATAACGAACATAATTATTTTTGCCAGGTAGCCTTCATTCAGAAAATAAACGACTATTGCTATGACTATCAAAGCAGTCAATAGGTTGAAATAGCCTTTGTAGCCTATCATTTCAACGAGGTACGTGCCGCACACTGCCAAGAAGGAAACCACTAATATCTGAATAATTACTCTGGCGGTGAAGCTCTTGGTTACCGGCATGGCTGCTTCCCTTCGAGGTATTTAACGGCATTTTCGGCATTTCCGACGTAGCCAGTGGCGACATTGAGGCCGTAAGCAAAGATGTGATCCAAGCTGCGGGTCGCAGATGTGATCGCAGCGGTGGTGGCGCCGCCGGCGTCACGATCATTGACATACACTTTTACGACGTAGCCTTCCATGCTGGGAAT
>DATHBY010000265.1:0-3775 GCA_035295885.1 Allosphingosinicella sp. | reverse complement strand
GCACTGGACGAGCACGGCAGGGGTCTCCTCGCCGCCCGGAGTGGTGATCGAGAAAGCGGCGATGTCGTAGGGCTGGATCTCGCCGGTGAGGTAGAGGCTGCGCGCCTTGGCGCGGCTGAGCTTGCCCGAGCTGGTGCGAGGCAGAGTGCGCGGGGGCACCAGCTCGATCACGCAGTTCATTCCGGTGATCGCTCGAACCCGCTCGCGGATGATCTCGCGAAGTCGCCCGCGCTCTCCGGCATCGGAGGTGCGGCACTGGACGAGCACGGCAGGGGTCTCCTCGCCGCCCGGAGTGGTGATCGAGAAAGCGGCGATGTCGCCCGCCTTGAAGCCCGGGAGCTGCTCCACCGCCCATTCGATGTCCTGGGGCCAGTGGTTCTTGCCGTTGATGATGATCATGTCCTTGGCCCGGCCGACGATGTAGAGATAGCCGTCCGACATGTAGCCCATGTCGCCGGTGTCCAGCCAACCGTCGGAATCGAGGCAGGCGGCCGTCGCTTCCTCGTCGCGGAAATAGCCGACCATGACCGAAGGGCCGCGGCAATGGACCTTGCCGATCTCGCGATTGCCGAGCGTTCGGCCGTCCTCGTCCCGGATCGCCACCTCCATGTCGCGCACCGGCTTTCCGCAATTGACGATCGATCGGTAGCGCTGCGGCCGGTCGCGGTGCATCTTGCCGTCGCCCGACAGGGTGGTCTCCTCGACCAGCTCGACGACGATCCCCTCGCCAGGCGGCATGATGGTGACCGCGAGGGTCGCTTCGGCGAGGCCGTAGCTGGGCAGGAAGCTCTTGGCGCTGAAGCCGGCCGGGGCGAAGGCGTCGACGAACGCCTGCATGACGTCCGGCCGGATCATGTCCGCGCCGTTGCCGGCGATGCGCCAGCGCGACAGGTCGAAACGTTCGGCGACGCTGGTCTGGCTCGACACCCGGCGGGCGCAGATGTCGTAGCCGAAGGTCGGCGCGTAGCTTCCGGTCGTGCCCTCGTTGCGGGTGATGAGGTCGAGCCAGGCGAGCGGGCGCCGGGCGAAATCCTCGGTCTTGAGGTAGTCGGTCGAAATCTGGTTGGCCATCGGCGAGAGCAGGCAGCCGACGAGGCCCATGTCGTGATACCAGGGCAGCCAGGAGATGCACCGGTCGGTGTCGATCACCTCCATGCCATGGCTGTGCGCGGCGAGATTGTTGAGCAGGCCGCGATGAGTGACCGAGACTCCGTGCGGAAAGCGGGTCGAGCCGCTCGAATATTGAAGATAGGCGATATCGTCCGGAGCCGCGCCGGGAAGCTCGGCGACCGGGCCCGCGCGCCCCGAGAAGCTCTCCCACGACTCGCCGACGACGCCCGCCGCTCCGGCCGCGGCGCCGGCCATGGCTCCGAGCTCTCCCGGGTAGAAGAGATGGGTCGGTTCGGCGCTGTCGAGCTGGACCTTGAGCTGGTCTATGTAGGAATCGCGGCCGCCGAAGGAGGTGGGCAGCGGCAGCGGCACCGGCCACGCCCCCGCGTAGACGGTGCCAAAGAAGAGGGCGGCGAATTCCGGGCTGGTTTCGGCGACGATCGCGATCCGGTCCCTGGGCTTCACTCCGGCCGCGATCAGCCGGTAGGCCGCGGCGAGGGCATCCTCGCGCAATTCCCGGTAAGGGTAGGCGCGCACCAGGACTCCGCGCGGATCGTGGAAATTGAGGCCGCGCCGGCCCCGCGCAGCGTAATCGAGCGCCTCCCCGAGCGTTTCGAAGTCGGCAAAGCGGCGCGGCAAATCATCCGCGGTCGGCGTCGGGACCAAAGTCTCGGGCACGGGTGTAGCGGATCCTCTCTGGTGGTGGCCAGTTACGCGCGACCGCCTCCCGGGACGGGAGAGGTACGCGTTTATAATCGGGGCCGACTGTGGCACAATCATGGCGCGTGAGATCCAGACCCGACAAAAGGCCCCGGCCGCCCCTCGACGAAGAGGGGCTCGAGCGGCTCGGCCTCTTCTATGCCGGCCGCTACGCCACTACCCGCTCGAAGCTCGCCGCCTATCTCCGCCGCAAGCTCGCGGAACGGGGCTGGAGCGGTGCCGCCGAGCCCCCGGTCGACCGGCTGGTCGAGCGCTTCGCCGAGTTCGGCTATGTCGACGACCGGGCCTTCGCCTCGTCACGGAGCGCCTCGCTGCTCCGGCGCGGCTATGGGGAACGGCGGGTGAACGAAGCGCTCAGGGGGGCCGGCATCGCCGACGAGGATTCCGCCGAGGCCCGAGGCCATGCCGAGGAGGACGCGCTCGCCGCGGCCCATCGTTTCGCCCGTCGCCGGCGGCTCGGCCCCTATGCCGGAGCCGTCCCTGATCGGGCCGCCCGGGACAGGGCCGCGGCCGCGATGCTTCGGGCCGGACACCGTCCCGAGCTGGTCCGGCAAGTGCTCGGCACCTCGCCCGCGGAACTGCCGGACCCGGATGTCCCATAAAAACAGTCGTAAACGGTTCACAAATCCGCGCCAGCCGTGATAGTCACCCCGGTTCACGAGGGATCGGCCGTTAATGACGTCGCGTCGGGAAATGACTGCTGGGAGCGACGCGCCGGACACCGACGGCGCGGACGATTCCCCGCGCCCGGAGGACGAGTCCCTCATCAAGCTCACCGGCACGATGAAATGGTTCGACGCCACCCGCGGCTTCGGCTTCCTGATCAGCGACCAGGCGAAGGGCGATATCCTCGTCCATTTCAGCGTCCTCAAGGAGCATGACCGCCGAAGCCTCCCCGAAGGCGCGGTCGTCGAATGCCTGGTGGCCGAGCAGGAGCGCGGCCTGCAGGCGCGGCGGGTCCTGTCGATAGACCTCAGCCACGCTGTGATGCCGGAGCCCCAGCGCTCCTCCGGGACCAGCCCGGGCGAGCGGATCGACCCTTCCGCCCTGCTCGACTCGGCCGGCGACTTCGAGCCGGTGCGGGTGAAATGGTTCAACCGGCTCAAGGGCTACGGCTTCCTCGTCCGCGAGGAGGAGGACGACCAGGACATCTTCGTCCATATGGAGACCGTGCGCCGCGGCGGCCTCCCCGACCTCAGCCCCGACCAGCCGCTGCGCGCCCGAATCGCCGCCGGGAGGAAGGGTCCGTTGGCGGTAGAGGTGGAGCCGAGGTAGCGGTCCTTCGATACGGGCCTTCGCCAAGCTCAGTCCCTACTCAGGATGAGCGGTAAGGGCGGTTCTCTATCCGCTCATCCTGAGTAGCCGGTGAGCTTGTCGAACCGGCGTATCGAAGGACAGGATCAGCCCGGCGTCAGCGCCGCGTCCCTCAGCCCGCGCCAGATCCTGAGCGCCTGAACCGTCTCGGGAACGTCGTGCACCCGCAGCAGCTGGGCGCCCTGATCCGCCGCCTTGAGCGCGAGCGCGAGGGAGCCGGCGAGCCGCTCGCCGGCCGGAGCCTCCTCCGAAAGCGCGCCGATCATCCGCTTGCGGCTCGCTCCGACCATGACCGGGCAGCCGAGGCCGTGGAGCAGGGCGAGGCCGTTCAGAAGGTCGAGATTGTGCTGCACGGTCTTGCCGAAGCCGATACCGGGATCGACGATGATCCGCTCGCGCCCGATTCCGGCCGACTCGGCCGCGGCGATCCGCTCCTCGAGCCAGTCGTAGACGGCGAACAACACCGGTTTGTCGTAGGACGGAGCCTGCTGCATCGTCTCGGGCGGCCCGCGATGGTGCATCAGCACGATCGGGCAGCCCGCACCCGCGACCAGCTCGGCCGATTTCCCGTCATAGGTCAGCGCCGAGACGTCGTTGACCATCGCCGCGCCGGCGCCGAGCGCGGCCCCCA
>DATHBY010000264.1:0-2462 GCA_035295885.1 Allosphingosinicella sp. | reverse complement strand
CCCGCCTTTCGCGGGAGAGGAGGGGCCCGCTGCGAAGCAGCGGGAGGTGAGGGTCCGTTCACCGGAGTCAGAAAAGACCCTCACCTCCCAAGCCTCCGGCTTGGGCCCTCTCCCGTGAAGGACGGGAGAGGGGTTTGGACGTCGCGGCTCTCCCCTATTCGGACCGCAGTTTTCGCTCTATCGCTGAGGCGGATCGCGGCCCGGGGGGAGCATGGCGGAGGAAGGGGCGGAGAGGCGGCTTGGGCGGGCGCTTCGGCAGATCGGCTGGGCCCGGCTCGCCGGCACGGCCGTCTTCCTCCTGCTCGCCCTGCTTCTCGCCCGCTATTCCTGGCATGTGCCGCTCGCCAGCGACGCCGAGCGCGCGCTCTACGACATCCGCTTCGCCCGGGCCGCGACCCGAGTCGCCCAGGACGACCGAATCGTCCTCATCACCTATGACGACCAGACCCTGCAGGCGCTTCAGAAACGCTCGCCGCTCGACCGGAGAGTCCTCGCCGAAGCGCTGGCGGCTCTGGACGGGATGCAGCCCAGGACGATCGGCATCGATATCCTGCTCGATCAGCCGCAGGCCGAGGACCCGCAGCTCCTCGCCACCTTGAGGGGAATGAGGACCCCTACCCTGCTCGCTTATGCGGACCCGGCCGGAAACGAGGACCAGATCGGCCATGAGCAGCATGAATTCCTGCGAAGCTTCATAGCCCGGGCGCGGACCGAGCGGGTCCGCCCCGCCAGCATCAGGATGGAGCCTGACATCGAGGACGGAGTGATCCGGCGCTGGCCCGAGCGGAAGGGCAACCTGCCGCCCCAGCTCGCCAATGCCATGACGACCGTCCACCCGGAGTTCGGGCGCTATTCGGGAAGCATTGACTTCAGCCTGCCGGCCGAGGCCGAACGGCCCGTCTTCGCCAGCTTCGCCATCGATACCCTGCCGCTGCTCGGAGAGGCGATCCGCGACAAGATACACGGCCGCTACGTCCTGATCGGCGGCAACATCAAGGACCAGGACGATTACGAGACGCCGATGAGCCGCCGCACCGGCCGCTGGATGAAGGGGGTCGAGGTCCACGCCCATATGCTCGCCCAGCAGCTGGACGGTCGCATGCGCCCGCCGGTGCCGCCTCTCGCCCTGTGGGCCATCGCAATCGCGGTCGCTGTCGCCGGCGGGCTCAGCAGCCTTCTCGACCCACGCGGCTGGCGCGTCGGGCTCGTCCTCGCGGTACAGCTCATTCTCTTCGCCGCCCTGCCATTCTTCCTCCAGCAATGGGGTCTCGACACGTTCGGGCTTCCGGCGTTCGGATGGGGACTTGGCTGGGCGCTCGCCTTCGCCGCCGCCGGCAGCGCAGCCCGCGCCGTCGGCTCGGAGCAGCGCCGCTTCGCCCAGGCAACGCTCGGCAAATACCTGCCGGCCGACGTCGCCGCCGAAATCCTGAAGGATCCCGACCGGCTTAGCCTTCGCGGCGAGAAGAGGGAGATTTACGCGCTCTTCTCCGACCTCGAGGGCTTCACGAAGCTAAGCCACTCGATCGGCGCCGAGCAGCTCTCCAGCCTGCTCAACCGCTATCTCGAAATGCTGAGCGAGGTCGTCCTTCGCCACGGCGGCACCATCGACAAGTTCGTCGGCGACGCCGTCGTCGCCTTCTGGGGCGCTCCGATCCCCCGCGACGACGATGCCGACCGGGCCGTCAGGGCCGCCATCGCCATGTACGAAGCCGGGGAGGAGTTCCGCCGAAGCGGCGGCGCCGGCCTTCCGGCGATCGGCTGCACCCGGGTCGGCCTCCATCGCGGCGAGGCGGTGGTCGGCAATTTCGGAGGCGAGGGGCGAATCCAGTATACCGCCCTGGGCGACGCGATGAACACCGCCTCGAGGCTGGAATCCGCGAACAAGCAGCTCCACTCGACGATCCTGGTGAGCGCGGAGGCCAGGAGCGGGACCAGCCTCGACATCTTCCGCCCTCTCGGCCGCGTCGTACTCAACGGCCGGGCGACCCCGGTCGAGGTCTGGGAGCCGGTGCCGCACATGCCTGCCGAAGAGCGGCAGCGGCTGAACGCGCTGTGGCGGGCCTTCGAAGCGGGCGATGCCGGAGCGCTGGCCGCGCTGGAGGCTGCCGCCGCCGAGAGGGACGATGCGGCGCTCGCCGATTTCGTGTATCGGCTGGGCCGGGCAGGTCCGGGAGGTCATTTTGTCTTGGGTTCCAAATAGGGTCCTGGCGCGCTCGCTGCTCGCGGCCGCCCTCCTCCTCGCAGCGGGTGCGGCCATGGCCGACATCCTGGTGGTGCGCTCCACGGGCCCCTCCGCGAAGAGCTTCCCGCCGGGCAAGCGGCTGCCCGAAGCGGCCCGGATCGGCCTCAGGCCCGGCGACCAGCTGATCGTCCTCGACGGCCGCGGCACCCGGGTCATCCGCGGCCCGGGCACCTTCACCGCCGGCGCCCCCGCCGCCGGCAGCGTCGCCTCCGCCGGTCCG
>DATHBY010000263.1:0-3473 GCA_035295885.1 Allosphingosinicella sp. | reverse complement strand
GAAGGCGCCGACCGGGCGGCCGAGGTCGAGCTCCGTCCAGGGCACGTCCTCGGGATGATTGCGCGCATAGCCCCAGGCAAGGAACGCCAGGAAGGCGATCAGCGCCAGCACTAGGAAGATTTTTACCCCGCGCAGGTATCTCATGTCCTCAAGACTCCGGACGTCGGGCGCCGGTTTCGTGACTCGGGAAGGATGAAGTGTGACGGCGAGCCGCCTCGCTTCAAGGCAGGTCGAGAAATTGTGGGGGCGCTCGGAGCTCCCGCAAAGCTTCGGCGCGGCCGCGGCCGGGGGCGAGCCGATCGGGGAGATCTGGTTCCAGGACGGGCGGGGGCCGGAGGCGGAGCTGCTCGTCAAATATCTTCTGACCCGGGAAAAACTCTCGATCCAGGTCCATCCCGACGGGCCCGCGGCGCGCGCGGCCGGGCACCGCCGAGGCAAGGACGAGGCCTGGCTGGTGCTCGAAGCGGAGCCCGGCGCCCGGATCGGCCTTGGCCTCAGGCACAGGGTCTCGCCGGCCGAGCTGCGTTCCGCAATCGAGGCGGGGACGGTCGAGGCGCTGGTCGACTGGCGCGAGGCCAGGGCCGGGGATTTCTATTATTCGCCCGCTGGCACGATCCATGCCCTCGGGCCGGGGCTGACTCTGGTCGAGATCCAGGAGAATGTCGATCTCACCTACCGCCTGTTCGATTACGGCCGGGAGCGCGAGCTTCAGGTCGATGCCGGCGTGAAGGCGGCCCGGCCGGAGCCGTACCGCGCGCCGATGCCGCGCCGCGAGATCGAACCGGGACGCGAAATCCTCGCGGAGGGAGGGGCTTTCGTCGTCGAGCGCTGGACCCGCGCCGCCGGAGGCAGGCTCGCCGGCGAGTTGGAGCGGCCGGTATGGCTCGTGCCGGTCAGCGGCAGCGGGCTGATCGACGGGCAGGCGCTCGAACCGCCCTCGGTCTGGCTGGTCGAGGACCAGAGCCGGGTCAGGATCGAGGCCGGATCCGAGATGCTGTTCGCCTATCCAGGGGCGAGCGTGATCGAGGCACTTTTCGTCGATACCCGCCAGTCGCGGCCGGCCGAGCGGCTGGAGGAACGGCGGCGTTACCGGCCGCCGACCCGGCTTGAGCCCAGCTTCCGGTGATTATTCCGCGCAACTCCTGGAACTTGGCGACTCGCGGAGCTTTATTGCAGCCATGATGTATGCGTTCCCAATCCTCATCGCCCTCATGCTCACCTACATGTTCTGGCTGGCCGCCTACCGGCTCCGGCGGGACCGCCTCGCCGCGGCGCGGCTCGAGCGCCGGCCGAAGCGAAGTCAGCGGCGCCGAGCGCTTTCGTAAGGCTCGGCCGTCACCGGATAGCCGATGCCTTCCGGGATGCAGACGAAGCGCTGGCCCTCCCGCTCCTCGACCCATGGGGTGATCTGCCGCACCGGGTGGCGTTCCGCGTCTGCCTTGGCCTCGGCCAGCGATCCGAAGCCGGCCAGGCGCTCCAGGTTGCGGCGGGTGGGGAAGATCGCCTTCGCTCGCCCCGCCTCGATCTCGCCCAGGATCTGGGCGGCGCTCGCCCAGAAAGTGTGGACGCTCTCGGTCTCGTCGGCGCTGTGCAGCCTCCCGCCGCCGGCCGGGGCCTCGGCAAGATAGAAGAGGGTGTCGAAGCGGCGCGCTTCGCGGAAATTCGGGCACCAGCGGGCGAAAGGCGTGAGCGCCTCGAGGTCGAGGGAAAGGCCCATTTCGTCGAGCAGGGCCGCGAACGGGCGGCCCGCCGCCATGGCTTCACGAAGCGCCGAGGCGTCGGGGGGCGGGCGCAGCGCCGGCGCCACCCCGGTCTCCTCGATCGTCTCCCGGACGGCGGCGATCCGGGCGGCTGCGTCGGCAATCCCGGGAAAGCGCCCGGCCATTGCATGATCCTCGGGATCGATTCGGCCGCCGGGGAAGACGAGTGCGCCGGCGGCGAAGGCCATCGTCTCGGCCCTTTCGAGCATCAGCATCTCGGGTGGGCCGCCCGCGGCCGCCGGCCGCATCAGGATGAGGGTGGCGGCCGGAATGGCTTCCGGCAGGTCGTCGTCCATGCCGGAGCGTTAGGCCTGGAAAAGGGCACAGTCACCCCCGCTCACCATTGGGCCTCCTTCGATACGCCGGTTCGACAAGCTCACCGGCTACTCAGGATGAGCGGCGAGGGACTCATTCCATCCGCTCATCCTGAGTAGGGACTGAGCCTGGCGAAGGCCCTTATCGAAGGACCCGCTAGGCGAAGTCGGGCGATTTGACGACGTGGAGCAGAGCTCCGGGCGCGTAGGGCTTGGTGAAGAAGATGGCCCGCTCTGGATAGGTGCCCTGCGGCGGGCGAAGCGCTCCGGAGACGAGGACGATGCGCAGATGCGGCCATCGCTCCGAGGCGACCCGGGCCAGGGTCATGCCGTCGCCGGGGCAGGCGACGTTGAGGTCGGTGACGAGGACGGCCGTGTCCGGCTCGGCTTCGAGCCGCGCCAGCGCCTCCTCGCAGCCGGTGCATTCGGTGACGTCGTAGCCGTCCTCGATGAGCAGATCGGCGGTGTTGCGAAGGACGAGCGGCTCGTCCTCGACCAGCAATATCTTGGTCCCTGTCACTCGGACCTTCCCCTGTTGCCGGCGAGCGGGAGCCGCCGTAAGGCGTTAACCCAGATCAGCCCGCCTCGTTCCCGTCAATGTCCTCAAATCGCAAAGAAAGCTGGGATTGTCCCAACCTGCGTCACGTTCCCGATGCCGTCATGCTGAACTTGTTTCAGCCTCCAGGGCGGAGCTGCCTCGCGGGCGGAGAACCGGACCCTGAAACAAGTTCAGGATGACGGTGGAGCGTCCATGCGGATCCGCTCACTCCGCCAGCTTCAACCGCTCCGCCACCGCCTTCGAATAATTCGGCCCCACCTGGACGATGGCCCCGTCGCGCAGGACGACGGCGCTGATCGTCCGGCCGAGGCGCTGGACCTCGACGACGTTGGCGGGTCGGGCGAAGGCGGAGCGGTGGACCCGCATCAGCTGCGCCGGATCGAGCTTCTCCTCGAGCGCGCGCATCGAGATTCGCAGGATGTGGCTCCTCGTCGCGGTGTGGAGCATGACATAGTCGCGCTGCGCCTCGATCCAATCGATCGCCTCGACCGGAACGAAGACGGCGCCGGCGCGGGTCGGGACCCAGAGGCCGTCCTCGCGGCCGTCCGCCCCAGGCGCGGCCGCCTCGGCTCGGCCGGCCAGGGCGCGCAGATGCTTGCGGCGCTTGGCCCGCTCGACCGCCTGCCAGAGCCGGTCGAATCGGACCGGCTTCAGGAGATAGTCGGCCGCCTCGACCTCGAAGGCGTCGGGCGCATATTGCTCGAAGGCGGTGACGAAGATGATCTCGGGCCGGTCGACGGGCGGAAGGGTGGCGGCGACGCGCAGGCCGTTCTGCTCGGGCATCTGGATGTCGAGCAACGCGAGGTCCAGCTTCAGCCGCTCGATCGCCTCGGCGGCTTC
>DATHBY010000262.1:0-2782 GCA_035295885.1 Allosphingosinicella sp. | reverse complement strand
ATGTAGAGACAATCTTCGAGCCGGATGCCGAACTTGCCGGGCAGATAGAGGCCCGGCTCGTTCGAGAAGCACATTCCGGGCGCCAGCTTCGCCGCCTCGCCATGGACGAAATTCACCGGCTCGTGGCCTTCCATGCCAATGCCGTGCCCGGTGCGATGGGACAGGCCGGGGAGCTTGTAGCCCGGGCCGTAGCCCCAGGCTTCGTACTGGCGCCGCACCGCATCGTCGACGCTTCCCGCGGGTCGGCCGATCCGAGCCGCGGCGAAGGCGATGTCCTGGCCCTTGCGCATCTGGCTCCAGACCTTGCGCTGCTCCGAATTCGCCTCGCCGAAAACGAAGGTGCGCGAGATATCGGACTGGTAGCCGTGGACGGTGCAGCCGCAATCCATCAGGACCACTTCGCCTTTGCGCACTTCCTGCGGCTTGCCGGTGCCGTGCGGATAGGCGCTCGCCTCGCCGAGCAGGATGAGGGCGAATTCGGGCCTTCCGCCGAGCGCCCGGGTGGCGCCGTTCATGATCTCCCCGATCTGGGCGGGAGTCATGCCCTTCTCGATTCGCCGGTAGGTGTGGCGATAGGCGGCGATGGTGACGTCCGCCGCCTTCTGCATCAGCGCGATCTCGGCGGGCGACTTGATCATCCGGCAGCCGCGCACCACCGGCGCGCCGTCCCTTATTTCCACTCTCGACAGAGCCCGGCGAAGGCCGTCGACGGCGAAGAAGCGCACCGTCTCGTCGATCCCAATCGGGCGGTTGGCGACCTTGCGGTCGCGAAGGGCTCCGGCGACCAGCTTCAGCGGATCCTCATGCTCGACCCAGGTCCGCACCTCGGCGGGGACCGCGAGGCTCTCGCGGACCGAGGGCTCTTCGAAGAAGGGGGTGAAGATCACCGGCTCGCCCTCGACGGGGATGAGCGCCGCGGTAAGCCGCTCGCTTCGCCCCCACCGGACCCCCGTGAAATAGTCCAGCGAAGCGCCCGGCTCGACCAGGATCGAGCCGAGGCCGTGCCGCCGCATCAGCTGCCGCGCTTTCTCGAGCCGCTGGAGGCGCTCGGCCGTGCCGATCGGGGAAACGCCGCCGGTGATCGGCTTCAGCGCCGGCTCGGCGGCGAGGAGCCGCGAAGGACGCACTGCCAGCGCCGCCCCAACCGCGAGCGCTCCGAGCGCGAAGCCGCGGCGGCCGATCTCAGGCATAGGCATAGGGTCCCCCCTTCTTGAGCGCCGCGCCGTAAGCCGGGCGGGCGTGGATCCGCTCCAGCCAGTCGATCAGGTTCGGCCGGCTGTCGTCGAGCCCGGCGCGGTGGCGCGAGGCTTCGAGCGGGAAGCTCATCATGATGTCGGCAGCGGAGAAGGCGTCGCCGGCGAACCAGGGGCGGCCGGCAAGCTCAGTCTCCAGCCAGTCGAGATGCTGGTCGAGCATCTTCTGCACCGGCGCCCGGGCCGGCCGGCCGAGAATGCCGAGGCGCCTGACGACCAGCATCGCCAGCAAGGGCGGCATCATCGAGCCTTCGGCATAATGGAGGAAGTGGCGATAGCGAAGCACGTCCTCCCGCCGGCCCGGCGGGCCGAGGCGCCCGTCGGCTTTTTCGACCAGATATTCGACGATTGCTCCAGTCTCCGCCACTATCCTGCCCTGGTCCTCGATCAGCGGCGACTTGCCGAGCGGATGGACCCGCCTCAGCTCGCGCGGGGCCAGCATCGTCTTCCTGTCGCGCTCGTAGCGGCGCACCTCATAGGGCAGGCCGAGCTCCTCGAGCAGCCACAGGATGCGCTGGGAGCGGCTGTTCTCGAGATGGTGGACGGTGATCATTCGGGGCCTCCCTGGCCGAGCACGGCTAGCTCCTTGACCAGCTTGGCGGCAAGCACCGCGGTGACTCCGCCGACGTCGCGGGACGGATTGAGCTCGACCACGTCCGCGCCGACGATCGGGCTCCGCACGCGGTGAAGGACGGACAGCAGGTCGCGGACGGAGAGGCCGCCGGGCTCGTGGTGGGAGACGCCGGGGGCGAAGGCGGGATCGAAGCCGTCGAGGTCGATGCTGATGTAGAGCGGAGCGTCGGGGATCGGCACCTCTTCGGCGGAGAAGTGGCGCATCTCGACGATCTCGACTCCGAAGCGCTCCGCCTGCTCGCGGCAATGGCGGTTCAAGGTCCGGATGCCGACCTGGACGAGGCGGCGGGCGTGGCCGGCTTCCATGATTCGGGCGAAGGGCGAAGCGTGGGAGAGCGGGTCGCCTTCGAACTGGTCGTAGAGGTCGGGATGGGCGTCGAAGTGGAGGATGTTGAGCGGCCCGTGAACTCGGGCGAGGCCGGCGACGAGGGGGAAGCTCACCATATGGTCGCCGCCGAGGGCGATCGGCACCGCACCCTCTCGCGCCGCGGCGGCGGCGGCCTCGCGGATCAGAGCGGTGTCGCCCTCGCCTTCGGTCAGCGGGAGGTCGCCGGCATCTTCGAACGCAACGTCCACGCCGAGCTCCAGCCCGTTCTCGGCCGCCATGTTGCCGTGGCTCGAGCCGAGCGCCGCGCGAATCGCCCCGGGCGCGGCGGCGGCGCCGCGCAGGAAGGAGCTGTGGCTGTCGGTCGGGCAGCCGATCAGTCGGACGGGGCGGCTCATTCCCTCTCCTCACGCATCCGGGCGCCGCTGTCGAGGCGAAGCACAGCTTGCCTGCCGCCGCCGCCTCGCGCAGGGGGCGGGCGAAGAGCGGGAAAGCATTGCATGTCGGACCAGAGCGCACAGTCGCAGCGGCCGGGAATGGGCGAGTTCATCGCGCTGATGGCGGCGCTGAT
>DATHBY010000261.1:0-3495 GCA_035295885.1 Allosphingosinicella sp. | reverse complement strand
GCCCGGCTCAGGCGGGGCCAGCTGATCCTGACCCAGGTGAGGGCCGGCGGGCTTGCGCTCGAGGCGGTGGTGGATACCGGGTCGCAGATCACGATCGGCAATTCCGCGCTTCGCGACAAGCTCGTCCGGCGAAGGCCGGTCAGGTTCGAGACGGTCACCGCGACCGGCGTGACCGGGACGACCGTCAGGCTCCAGCTCGCCCGCATCGCCGAGCTTCGGCTCGGCTCGGTGCTCCTTCGCAACGTGCCGATGGCCTTCGCCGACGTCCCGCCCTTCGAGGTGTTCGGCCTTGCCGACAAGCCGGCCCTGCTCCTCGGGACCGACCTGCTGGAGACCTTCCGGCGGATCTCGCTCGATTTCAGGGCCCGCAAGGTGCGCTTCCAGCTTCGGCGCTGCAGCCAGCGGGTCGCGATCGGCACCTCCCTTTCCTCCTCCCTGACGCTCGTGTCGGCGACCGGGGGCCAGGCCTGCGCAAGATAAAATCGGGACCCCGGCCGGGCCTGAAGCGTTCGGGGTTCGAGGGCTTGAAGGCGAAAAGAGGTGGAATGGAGAGGTTGTTCGGAGCGATTGCTTCCGGGATCGGCCTGATCCTCCTCGCCAGCAATGCTCCGCCCCCTTACGAGCCGGCGCCCGCGCCCCTGGTCGCGGCGGATCCGGCCCCGGCCCCGGAAGCCGAGCCCCTGTCGCCGGAGCCGGTGGAGCCGCCCGCTCCCCCTCCCCCGCCTCCCCCGCCTCCCCCGCCTCCCCCGCCGCCGCCTCCCACTCCGCGCGAGGCGCTCGAGGACGGAGTCCTGATCGTCGTCAGCATCCCTTCGCAGAAGATGTTCGTCTTCAGGAAGGGGGAGCTTTGGGACTCGTCGAAGGTCTCGACCGGCAAGCCCGGCAACGACACGCCCGAAGGAGTCTTCCCGATCCTTCAGAAGAAGGTGATGCACCGCTCCAACCTCTACGACGATGCTCCGATGCCCTACATGCAGAGGCTCACCTGGGGCGGGGTGGCGCTTCACGCCGGGCGGGTGCCGGGCTATCCGGCCTCCCACGGCTGCATCCGGCTGCCGGGCGACTTCGCGAAGAAGCTCTATGGAATCACCCGCTTCAACTCGACGATCGTGATCGTCGCCGGCGAGCCGCTCTCTTCCGCCAGGGAAGCGCGCGAACTGGCCTGACGATAGCGGTCCGGATCGAACCGGGAGACCGGAACGGCCAGGAGCGGGTCGGGAGAAGGTATATGCTCGGGAAGCTCGGATTTGTCGCGATCGCCGCCGCGGCGGCCGCCTTGCTCGCCGGCTGCGAAGACAAGAGCGGCGAAGTGCCGGCCGGGCATGGGAAGCCGGTCGCCGCAAGGAGCTCGCCCACGGGCGGGATCTGCGCCGGAATCATGGGCCGGCAGTGCAGCGCCGCCGGCGATTTCTGCAAGTTCCCCGAGGGCCAGTGCCGGATGCCCGACGCGCAGGGCACCTGCACCGCCAGGCCCCAGGTCTGCACCAGGGAGTACAGGCCGGTCTGCGGCTGCGACGGCACGACCTACGGAAATGCGTGCGAAGCCGAGGCTGCCGGAGCGAGCGCCCGGTCTTCCGGCGAGTGCCCGAGGCCCGCCGCCTAGGAAGGAGACGGGGACAGGCGCGCAATCCTCCTCGGTTCCGCTCTGGAAAAGCGCCTCACCCCGCGGTCATTGATCGCCGGGCGGTAAAGCTGGCATCACCGGGCGATGCGCGATCCCTCCCGCAAGGCCCTCTATTGCCTCCTCGCCCTGCTCGCGGGAGCGGCTCTGATCTGGTTCGGCGCGGGGCGGCACCAGCGGGTCGGCGAGCATTGGTCCGCGCTCGTTCCGCTCGCCCTCGGCTTCACGATCGCCCCCTTGGCATCGGTCTTCCTCATCCAGGCGCTGTTCGCCGCCCGCGGCCGGGCGCTGCTGCTCGCCGGGCACGAGGTGATCGCTCGCTGGCATGTCTATCCGGCCGAATGGGAGCAGTTCCGGGCGCTCGACGCCCGCCGCTCCGCCGAGCATCCCGGGCTCGGCAACGAGCTCTGGATCCGCAAGTCGACGCCACCCGACGGAGTGGAGGTGATCGTCGGCGAGAAGTCGCTGCTGGTAGATCGCTCCTACCATCTGCTTCGGCCGGGCGGGCTGCCGGAGCTGCGCGAGGTGCAGTGGCTGGAGGGACCGCCGACCTGCCTCGAATTCGCCCTCCACTATCCCCGCGGCCGTCATGGCGGGACGGTGGCGACGACCCTGCGGGTGCCGGTTCCGCCGGGCGACCGCGGCCTGGCCCAGCGAGTCATGGACCATTTCGAGCCGCGCCTGCGCCGCAAGCCCGGCCTCGCGCTGCGCAACCCGCCCAGGACCTACCGCATCTGCGGCCTCCTCGTCGTCGCGGCCATGGCGGCCGGCGGCGTCGGCTATGCTCTGGCGCGCATACGGCCGGACGGCGCCGACGCGCTGGTGCCGCTCGGGCTGATGATCGGCGGAACCATCCTCGCGGCCTTCGCAATCCTTCTTGCTGCCGCGACTTTCCTCCTCACCCGCCGGGCGTGAGATCGCGGCGATTGCGTCGGCCGGCGAGGCGCGTAGGATGGCAGGCGATGCGCACCGCCCGCCCGCTTCTCCTCGCCGCGTTCGCGCTGTCTGGGGCGAGCCTCGCCTCCACGCCCGCGGCGGCCTGCACGTGGCAGCCGATCACCTGCATCGGCAATTCCTACGATTGCAATCCGGGTGCGGCCGAACGGCTCGCCAGGGAGAAATATTGGTCGGCATACGCTACCCGCCAGCGGCTGACCGAAGCGAGGAAAAGGCTGCGCGCCGGCGGGGTCGACTTCGCGGCGGAGCTCTCCGAGCTGCTCGTGCCAAACGTCCGGCCGGTCTATATCGAGGCAAGCATGTGCGGCCCGATGGGCGAGATCGACCATGGCGAGGGCCGCGAGACGGAAGAAAGCGCCTTCCGGGCTCTCACCGCCGGGACTCCGCTCGCCGGCGCCGACTTCGAACGGTTCCGGACTCTGCTTCGCCGGACGGAGGAGGACCTGTCGTTCGGGGCGTCGTGCAATGCCGAGTTCCGGCGCGGCTTCGCGGGCTGGCTCCGCAAGTCCCTGGCCCCTTCCGAGCTGCGCGAGGCCTGGATCTTCCTCGGCGCCCGGCAGCGCAGCCACGGCGCTTACGGCTCCCTCTATCACCGGCTGGTCACCTTCGAAGGCAAGGCGAGGACTCCGCCGATACGCTGGTACCCGGCCGACCGCTGGCTCGGCGGCCAGGTCGCCACGGCGCTTCGCCGGACCGCCTGGGGGAGGTCGCTCAGCTCCACGATAGACGCGTTCTGGGCCGGCAGGGCCGGCGACCTGGCCGATTCCGCGAAGGTGTGCCCGGCGGAATATGCGCGATGGGCCGGAGTGCGCGAGCGGCTCCTCCCGCGGCTGATCGAGTGGCAGGCGGCGCAGAGCCTGCCGGTCCGAAAACCGTGACGATGCAACCACGCCCTTCGGCGTCCGTTGGCGCCGGAT
>DATHBY010000260.1:0-4370 GCA_035295885.1 Allosphingosinicella sp. | reverse complement strand
CTGCTCGAAGCTTGGCGCCGCCCGCTGCCGGTCCCGCCATTTGCCGCGCCTGCGCGGCGGCCGCCGACGGTAGAGCCGAAGGATCCGGATCTGCTCGTCGAAATCCGCCGGCGGCCGGGTGCCCTCCGCCGCGATGATCGGTCCCCGCCGCCGAGCCGCCGCCCGTTCCTCGGCCGCGAGCGCCTCGAGATTCTCATAGCCGCGCTCCAGCGCCGCCTCCTGGTCGCCCGCGAATGCCGGGTGGCGCCGAAGGTGGCGCCGGACGGTCGAGGGGTGGACGAGCGCGTCCCCGGCGGACGCCGTCGTGTTGCAGGTCCGCTCGAGCCCGGCGAGATAGGCCTCCCGCCTCCTGCCGGCGAAGCGCAGCCGGCGTTTCGCCCTGACCAGCCGCCCCCGCTCCCCCGGCTCAGCCCGGAACTCCCACCCCGCGCTGGCCTCCGCCGCCGCGATCCACGCCAGGTCGAACGCCGGATCGCGCCTGCGCCGGCAGTAAAGCGACGAAATCGCCACCCCCACCGAAGCCGCCGCCGCCTCGACCAGCGCCCCGCCCCGAAGCGCGGCGAGGAAGGCGGCCTGCGCCGCCGGGGTCAAAGTCTTGCTGTACCGCGCCATCAATCCCCTCTCCTCTTGCCGCTCATCCTGAGCCAGTCGAAAGAGCGAATCACCTCCCGGAGCCTCTCACGGAAAGTCCTACATTGGAAGAACATATTGGGAACGCATATTCACGCCCCCCCGTCATCCCGGACTTGGCCTGCCGAGAGTCCGCTCAGGATCGGGACTCCACCTTCCTCCCGATCCCCCGATAAAAGTATATTATAGTCGTCAAAGTTGCGCTAATCGGGGAACGCGGCGGCTGGCGAGGAGCGGGGTGAGGTGATGAGATCCGAGGACATCGGCCCGACTCTCGAGATCCTGAGCCACCAGGCCCATCGTCTCGCGGCCGGCCTCGTCGACGCCGCCCGGGCGGAGAAGCTTCGCGCGATGAGCGGCCACGGCACGATCCCGCTCACCGCGCGCTTCGTCCGAGGCCTGATCGCCGCCCGCCGCCTTCGCTCCGAGCGCCTCGGCCCCGCCCTCGCCCCCGAGCCCGGCTGGAGCGTCCTCCTCGCCCTCTACGTCGCCCATCTCGAAGGCTGGCAGCTCACCCTGGCCGACCTCACCAAAGCCGCCGCCGCCCCCGCCGGCACCATCTACGGCCGGATCGCCGCCCTCGAAGCGCAGGGCCTCCTCGAACGCCGCCCCGACCCCGCGCGCGGCCGGGGCACGATCGTCGTCCTGACCGACGAGGCGGCGGCGAGGGTGCACGATTATCTGAGGGAGGCCCGCGAGATTTAGACCGTGTGGGACACGGTCTGAGGCGGGCCCGGGAGATCAGTGCAGCGCGGCGCCGGGCACCAGCAGCGCCAGCGGATCGACCTCGAGCGCCCCGGCCAGCGCCTCGAGAGTCGCGATCGTGATATTCCGCTCCGACCGCTCGATCCCGCCGATATAGGTCCGGTGATAGCCGCACACTTCGGCCAGAGCCTCCTGCGACAGCCCCTTCCCCTCCCGCAACCGCCGCACATTGGCTGCGATCACCCCCTGGAGCCCACCCTGCTTCCGAGCCTTCGGCATGGCTCGCATGGGAGGCGGATGCAGACTATCAGTCTACACTCTATAGGATGAGTTTGATCCGAGGCGGAAGCTTGAATGGACGCGGCACGCATACCACGTCCTTTCTGATCGTCTGACTAGTCTGGCCATGATCAGCCATTGGTTTTAGTCGGATCAGTGATCAAGCAGGACAGGTAAATGGCAGTCACTGACATCCCTGAATCAAGGCGGGAAAACATGCGGCGGATCCGCAGTGAATCAAGCGTAGAGCGGCGCCTCCGATCTCTTTTGCACCGCGCGGGATACCGCTTCCGCAAAAATCTGGCTGGGTTGCCTGGCCGTCCGGATGTGGCATTTCCTGCTCGTAAAAAAGCGGTGTTTCTCCACGGGTGCTTTTGGCACCAGCATGCCGGGTGCAAGCGCGCGACTAAGCCGCGCTCGCGTTCTAACTATTGGCAACCAAAGCTAGCGAAGACCACAGCTAGAGATGCCTGCAACCTGACCGATCTTAGCGACCTGGGCTGGTCTGTGCTTATCGTTTGGGAGTGCGAGCTCCGGGACGAGCAAGCCGCCACCAAACGGCTTACTGAGTTCTTAGGACCACCTCGACTCGTCTACTAGTGTTTTATGTGCCCGCAAGCTCAGTTACCAACGCTTCAACTTCCTGTGTTTCAAGAAACTCCAATAGGCGATATCCGCCCACGGCATTGATGCCGCGCATGAGAGCTCGAAATCTGGCTCTCTCAAAGAGCGCTTGATCCCCCTTATAGGATTGGTGGAGCTTATTTATTACGGCCGAGAATACGGTAACCGTCTGGGCGGACGTAGGCCGCTCAATCAAATTCGCCCGCACATCGGTCTTGAACAGAAAAGCTGCAAGTGCATCCTCAAGTGAGAGACCGTCAACACGTCCACAGAGGTGGGAAACCCACCAAAGGCGAGATAAAGCATTATCTCGCTCCACTTGCCGTTTGTCCTTTGCGAAGAAGTGTTGGCGAATGTGTTTCGCCGCAACCGCCTCGTCAGTCGGAATGGGCCAGCGCTTCCGAGCGTACTCAAGCCCAGTGGTGTGCGTGTAGAATGCCCATAAGCGCTCGTCCCGTGCCAAGTAGGGCGTCACGCTTGAAAAAGCAGAATGGATAATTCGGGCATTTGCGACATCGCCTTTGCTCTCGTCCTCGGGGGCTGAGAACGACGTGAGTGCGGCCGCATCGATTTCTGCATCAACTTCAAAGGACATCGCGGAATCGACATCCAGCTCCGAAAAATCGCCTGAGCGGTAACGCTCCAGGTTTGTCTCTACCTTCGCGCGCAAGCCTTCTAGCGCACTCGAACGCAACAAGCGGGCTTTCATTCGTTGCCCTTGGAGAAGATGTGCTTGTCTAGCAGGCCCATGGGAAACCGCATAAGACGCTCCGCAGCTGCATATTCCTCTAACGTGGGCGGTATGCCAGCGTTCGTGCAACTCTGGGTGAGGACCTGTGCCCATCGACGGTCTGCAAAATCGCTCTCCTCCTCTCGGACCGCCTTCAAGGCTTGCATAACCGCGCCAAAATAGATGGAATTGATGAGGATCGCACGGTTCTCGGTGGAGTTGCGAGCGTGGTCTAATCGTTCTTTGAACGCAGGACTAACTTCGATAAGGACCTTCTCATCGTCAAGGTTTAGTGACCATTCGTATTCCGCCAAGCCCTCTTTCTTTGTAAGACTGAAAATAGAAGTGATTGGACGAAGGAGGTCTCGGTCAATATAAACTGCCTGCGGTTCGTCGATCGCAAGAACAGCACCACGAGGAAATTCAACAGGAGTCCCTTCAAACTCTTGGTTCAGCAGACTGGAGAAGTACTTCCTGATAGTCTGACTCGCGACAACGTATCCGTGAATTGACACCTCTCCTCGTAGCACGGCGTCTTGAAACTCGACCGAGAAGGCGGGAGCCTGGCTTTTAAACGACCGACGTAGGTACGTGTCACGGCAGGAGAACACCGCTACGTACTGCGCCCGACCCTCCTTTACGAGTGAAACAATGTCGGGGACGCTTACTACAAACTCGACTTGCGCCCGCACAATTCGTTGATCTGGACTAGTCTGCACATCAACGGTGACCTGGATATCGCCGTCTATATAGTCGTCCACGCCCGGTCGAAGGACGGGGTATGGAAAGGCGCGTTGCGGATCAAACTGCATTGGCGACAATCCTCAATGTGCCTGTGAACTCACGCGCAAATTCCACCTCAAGCGTCTTGCGTTGTCCCGCCACGACAGGAACTCCGGCCAACTTGCCCTGGTCTACCGCACCTTCGGACCCAGAGCTGACCGGCAACAAGTAGTTCGTATCTGCGCCGGCCTCCTGGAATTCCAGTGAGATTGTGCCGGTCGAGGAGGGAGTAAAGTTAATTCGACGTCGGTTCACTGCAAGACCGAGCGCTCTCACATTCGCTAGGTTCACCGGCTTTGAGCTGCCTCGAGTGGAGCCGCCACCTGTCCCCTCCTTGGAACCTCCGCCTCCGCCTCCGCCTCCGCCTCCGTCGCCGCCACCGCCACTGCCGGGGCCGTCTCCAAAAGGGCCCCCTCCTGACTCTGAGCCTTCGTCGAGATCGTCCTCTTCCGCAGTTTTTGCGCGCGTGGGCTTGGGCTTAGGCAATCGCCTCGCTCGCACGATTACAGCCCCCTGCGGATTCTCCTCGTCGCCCTTTTTCCCACCGCTTTCGTCAGATTCATCCCCAAAAAATGGCGCAAGCTCATCGACCTCGCTAACCTCCTCAACCGGGTTCTTG
>DATHBY010000259.1:0-2479 GCA_035295885.1 Allosphingosinicella sp. | reverse complement strand
GCGACATTCTCGGCGAGGCCATGCTCGAAAGCGGCGCCGTCGGCGACGTGGACCTTGGCGACGCCGGCGATCTTCGCCGCCTGTTCGGCAACTCCGCCGACCCCGGAACCGGCAACCAGCAGATGCACTTCGCCGAGCTTCGAGGCGGCGGTGACGGCCGCGAGAGTCGCGTCCTTGAGCTCGCCGCCTTCATGCTCGACCAGTACGATGCACTTCATCCGATCACTCCCACGGTCCGGAGGCGGTCGATCAGCTCGTCCACCGAATTCACCTTGATTCCGGCCTCACGCTTCGAGGGCTCGCGTACGCCGAGCGTGGTCAGCCGGGGCGACGTCTCCACGCCGTAATCGGCCGGGGTCTTCTGGGCGAGCGGCTTGGATTTGGCCTTCAGGATGTTCGGCAGGCTGGCGTAACGAGGCTCGTTGAGCCGCAAGTCGGTGGTGACGATCGCCGGCAGCTTCAGCCGCAAAGTCTCGAGCCCGCCGTCGACCTCGCGGGTGACGTTGACGCTCTCGCCGTCGACCTCGACCCTCGAGGCGAAGGTGCCCTGGGCCCAGCCGAGAAGGGCGGCCAGCATCTGGCCGGTCTGGTTCGAATCGTCGTCGATCGCCTGCTTGCCGAGAATGACCATCCCCGGCTGCTCCTCACCGGCGATCTTCGCCAGGATCTTGGCCACGGCGAGCGGCTCGACCTCGTCGTCGGTCTGGACGAGGATCGCCCGGTCTGCGCCCATGGCGAGCGC
This sequence comes from Allosphingosinicella sp., assembly GCA_035295885.1. Lineage (GTDB taxonomy): Bacteria > Pseudomonadota > Alphaproteobacteria > Sphingomonadales > Sphingomonadaceae > Allosphingosinicella. Next base: position 1,737 of record DATHBY010000259.1, on the reverse strand, counting down.
GGTGCGGAGCGTTTCCTGAGCCTTGGCCGGCCCGATCGAGACGGCGACGATCTCGGTCGCGGCGCCCTTCTCCTTGAGGCGGATCGCCTCCTCGACGGCGATCTCGTCGAACGGGTTCATGCTCATCTTGACGTTGGCGAGGTCGATGCCGCTGCCGTCGGCCTTGACCCGCGGCTTGACGTTGAAATCGATCACCCGCTTGACCGGGACGAGAAGTTTCATTCGATTACCCTTCTCCGTTCGGCGAAAGTCCTTTGATACGGGCCTTCGCCAGGCTCAGTCCCTACTCAGGATGAGCGATTGAATTCCAGCCCCCCGCTCATCCTGAGTAGCCGGTGAGCCCGTCGAACCGGCGTATCGAAGGAGAACTCACGCAGCCTCCTGAACCGCCGCGACGATCTTCCTCGCCGCGTCGCCGAGATCGTTGGCGGGGACGATGGCGAGGCCGGAGTCGGCGAGGATCCGCTTTCCTTCCTCGACGTTCGTGCCCTCGAGCCGAACCACCAGGGGCACCTTCAGATCCACTTCCTTCGCCGCGGCGATGATCCCTTCGGCGATGATGTCGCAGCGCATGATCCCGCCGAAGATGTTGACGAGGATTCCCTTCACCGCCGGATCGGAGAGGATGATCTTGAACGCCGCAGTCACCTTCTCCTTGGAGGCGCCTCCGCCGACGTCGCAGAAATTGGCCGGCTCGGCGCCGTTCAGCTTGATGATGTCCATCGTCGCCATGGCGAGGCCGGCGCCGTTGACCATGCAGCCTATGTTGCCGTCGAGCTTGATGTAGGCGAGGTCGTATTTCGACGCCTCCACCTCCATCGGGTCCTCCTCCGTCTCGTCGCGAAGAGCCTCATATTCCGGGTGGCGGAACTCGGCGTTGGAATCGAAGCTCATCTTGGCGTCGAGGACGAGCATCCTGCCGTCCTCGGTCGCGACCAGGGGATTGATCTCCAGCATCGCGCAGTCGAGCGCGACGAAGGCGTCGTAGAGCTGGCGGGCCAGCTTCCGGCCCTGCTTGTTGAGCTCGCCCTCGAGCCCGAGCGCAAATGCGAGAGCACGGCCGTGATGGGGCATGAAACCCTGGGCAGGATCGATGGTGATCGTCGTGATCTTCTCGGGAGTGTTATGAGCGACCGTCTCGATGTCCATCCCGCCCTCGGTCGAGGCGACCATCGCGATCCGGCCGGTGCCGCGGTCGACGAGCAAAGCGAGATAATATTCCTTCGCGATGTCGACCCCGTCGGTGACGTAGAGCCGATTGACCTGCTTGCCCTCGGCTCCGGTCTGGATGGTGACGAGGGTCTTGCCGAGCATCTCCTCGGCGTTCGAGCGCACGTCGTCGATCGACCTCGCCAGCCGGACGCCGCCCTTGGCGTCGGGGCCCAGCTCCTTGAACTTGCCCTTGCCGCGGCCGCCGGCGTGGATCTGCGCCTTGACGATCCAGAGCGGACCGGGGAGCTTCCGAGCCGCCGCCACGGCTTCGTCGACGGAAAGCGCGGCGTGGCCGGCGGGGATCGGGATGCCCTGCCGGGCGAGCAATTCCTTGGCCTGATATTCATGGACGTTCATGGCCGCGCCCTAAAGCACAGGGGCCGAGGGATTCCAAGCCGCGTGCTGGAGCCGTGGAACATCCCCCGCCCGGGCCGATTGGAGCGGATCATGCCGACGACGATCTTCGACTGGATATTCCGGACGGCGATGCTGGTGATGGCAGGCCTGGTGACGCTCTCCATCCTC
>DATHBY010000258.1:0-2815 GCA_035295885.1 Allosphingosinicella sp. | reverse complement strand
GCCCGTGGCTGAGAATCTGCCGTTCGAGAAATATGCCGCGGTGACCATCCGCCAGCCCGAGCTGCCGGGGGTCGCGCCGCTTCGTTCCTTCTCCCGTTTCTACCCCGACGGAGCGGCCGTCGCTCACCTGGCCGGCTATGTCGGGACTCCGAACAAGGAGGAATATGAGAAGGAGGGCAAGCTGCCCCTGCTCATCACTCCCGGCTTCAAGATCGGCAAGGAAGGCGTCGAGAAGACGATGGAGCAGCGCCTTCGCGGGCGGCCGGGGGCGCAGCGGGTCGAAGTGACCGCCGGCGGCAAGCTCGTCCGCCCGCTGAGCACTCTTGCCGACAAGGCCGGCGGAGCGCTTCCGCTCACCATCGACGCCGGGCTTCAGACTTTCGCCGCGCGGCGCCTCGGCGAGGAATCGGGCTCGGTGGTTGTTCTCGACTGCTTGACCGGCGACATCCTCGCCCTGGCCTCGATGCCCGCCTACGATCCCAACAGCTTCACCGACGGCATCAGCCGCAACGAGTGGAAGATGCTTTCGGAGGACGAGCGCAAGCCCCTGCTGAACAAGGCGCTGAACGGCCTCTACCCTCCCGGCTCCACGTTCAAGCCGATGGTGGCGATGGCATTGCTCCAGGCGGGGATCGACCCCAAGGCGCGGGTCAACTGCCCGGGCGGGTTCCAGCTCGGCAACCGCTTCTTCCGCTGCCTCGGCCGCCACGGCCCGATGACCATGCACACCGCGATCGCGCGAAGCTGCAACACCTATTTCTACGCCATGGGCCGGCGCGCCGGGATCGACATCATCTCGGCCATGGGCAAGCAGCTCGGCTTCGGCCAGAAGTTCGACATCCCCGTCGTCTCCCAGAATTACGGGACGATGCCGAGCGCCGAATGGAAGAAGGCACGATACGAAAGAAGCGCAAAACTGGTCGAACGGCCGGACTGGACCGAGTCCGACACACTCAACACGTCGATCGGCCAGGGCTTCGTCATCGTAAATCCCCTCCAGCTGGCGGTGATGTCGGGCCGGATCGCCTCGGGCCGCGACATCCAGCCCAACCTCATCCAGCGCAAGCGCCCCGGTCCGGCGGCCCTCCCCTTCCCCAAGGAGCATTTCGACACGGTTCGCGCCGGCATGTGGGAGGTGGTGAACGGAGCGGGCACCGCCGGCCGAAGCAAGCTCGAGGTCCCGGGAATCGAGATGGGGGGCAAGACCGGCACGGCCCAGGTCCGCCGGATCACCGCGGGCCAGCGCGGCCAGTCCGGCGCCTGGAAATATCGCGACCACGGCCTGTTCGTCTGCTTCGCCCCTACCGACAATCCGCGCTACGCCTGCTCCGTCGTGATCGAGCACGGCATGGGCGGCTCCCGGGCCGCCGCGCCGGTGGCCAAGGACGTGCTCACCTATCTGTTCGACAAGCCCAGGGCCCTGGCCGCGCTCGCCACCTTCGAGGAGCAATGGGGCGGAACGCTCGCCGAGCGGATGGAGGCTCGGGCGAAGCGCTGGCTCGCCGCGGCCGAAGCCGCCAGGGAGGGCGGTCCCGACGGGACGGCCGGGGCGGCCAACTAATGGGCCTCGCCTTTGTCCCGGCGCCGCTGGCGGCCCTGCCGTGGCGGATGCTGTGGATCGTGACCGCTTTGGGCCTGGCGGGAGTGCTCGGCCTCTATTCGGCGGCCGGCGGCTTCATGATGCCCTGGGCGCTCCCGCATCTCATCCGCTTCCTGGTCTTCCTCGGCATGGCGCTCGTCCTCTCGCGGATCCGGCCTCAGACTTTCCACGACCTCGCCTTCTTCGCCTATGGGGGCGGCATCCTGCTGCTCATCCTGACCCTGATGCTGGGCGTGATCGGGGGCGGTGCGCGCAGCTGGCTCGAGCTCGGCTTCGTCCGGATCCAGCCGTCCGAGCTGATGAAGCCGATCCTCGTCCTCACCCTCGCCCGCTTCTACGCGCACGTGCCGCCCGCCGAGATAAGGCGTCTCTGGGCGATGTGGCCGCTCGCCCTGATCCTCGGCCCGCCGCTGCTGCTCATCATTCTCCAGCCGGATCTCGGAACGATGATGCTGATCGTGCTCAACACCATCGCCCTCATGTTCCTTGCCGGCCTGCCGCTGAGCTGGTTCATCGGCGGCGCCATCGCCGTCGGGGCGGCGCTTCCGATCATTTATTCCTTCCTTCTGCCGCACCAGCAGAACCGCGTCCTGATCTTCCTCAACCCGGAGACCGATCCGCTCGGCGCCGGCTACCACCTCACCCAGTCGAAGATAGCGATCGGTTCGGGCGGAGTGTTCGGCAAGGGCTTCCTGAACGGCACCCAGAGCCACCTCCAATACCTTCCCGAGCAGCATACCGACTTCATCTTCTCGGCCATCGCCGAGGAATGGGGGCTGATCGGCGGGTGCGTGCTGATTCTTCTCTTCTTTCTGCTTCTGCGATGGGGGATGGGGGTGGCGCTGGAGGCCAAGGGGCGGTTCGAGCGGCTCGCGGCGGCAGGGCTGACCCTGACCATCTTCTTCTACATCGCAGTCAATCTGATGATGGTGATGGGCCTCGCCCCGGTGGTCGGAATCCCGCTTCCGCTCGTCTCCTACGGCGGCTCGGCGATGCTGACGGTGATGATCTGCCTCGGCATGTTGATGTCGATCGAACGCCAGAACAGGGGCGAGGGGCGGCGGTAGGCGCGACTGCTTCGTCATTGCGAGGAGCGAAGCGACGAAGCAATCCAGCCGCCGGGTCAGCGGCAAGTGCCGTCTGGGTTGCTTCGCTCCGCTCGCAATGACGGATCATCGCGCGATCCAGGGGTGGCGGTCGTTGGCAGCCGTCGTT